>JAITKG010000165.1 GCA_031278495.1 Prevotellaceae bacterium
TTCCAAAATACGGAAAAAGGATAGGACACATTTTGCATATTCGCCAACTGTTCTTTTGCCTTGTCTTTTTCCGATTGCAGGGAATCCCTGTTTTTTAGTATTCGCCGGTTTTCAATAAATTTACAATAACATTCGAATAACTTTTCGTGCAGCGCCTCTCTTGAAATGCCCCGAATGCCAGTGTTGTTTTCATTGTAGCACTTATTTAAAAGCCGGGCTGTGTTTTGTGTTTTCGCATCGCCATTTTTCGCTTCTACAATAATGTTGTTATCCGGCACGCTCGGGCAAAGGCATTTAACAGACCGGAATACATCTGTTGTAGCATCACAACAATCGAGGATATCTGTTGTTGTTCCTTTGATGCCATTACACCGGTGGCAGGAATAGTACAGGTTATTCCAATTGTATTTTTTTGCCGGGTCGCCTTCATGCGGAATAAAATGTTCAACGACGGGGTCTGCGACTTCATCTTCGCACAAGTAACATTTTCCGTGAAACAGGGCTTTCAATGCAGTCATTACTTCTTTTGAGCGGTAATCGGTGGAGCAATCCGGTCCGGGCTGGGGTCGGCTAACGTTAAACATCGCCGCCTCCTTCTTCTTCCAAAGTTTCCAGCCCTAACAAGTAAAACGCTTTTGACTCATTATCCAACATACTCTCGCGTTCTTTGATTTTGCCCGTAAGTTCGCGGAGGCGCGATAAATCTTTTTGTTCGGAATTGACAATTTGGGCAATTTCCTTAACGGTATTTTCCAGATTTGCGGATATGGGCTTCACGTTCCACAGACCTTTCATGATAGCCGAATAAGTGTAATAAGATAAATCTTCGATAATCGGTTCGTTTTTCGCCAAATCAAAAACAATCGTGTCCGGCGTGGATATTAGCACGAACGGGGAGTGAGTGGTTACAATAAACTGTATTTTCGGGAAGGATTCCGTAAAAAACGGCAGTATCAAACGTTGTAACGACACGTGCAAGTGAGAGTCAATTTCATCAATAAGCACAACGCCCGTCAGTTCTTTCGGCATGACCTTAAAATATTCGGTACGCATAATCAATTCTGCATAAATATCGAAAATTGCGCGGTAGCCTGCGGAAAGCGTTTGAAAGGTGTAAGGTGGTTTATTGGGTTGGCATATTGAAAACTTGAAATTATCAGGGTCGAACTTTAACGCTACATGGGGGTCTTCAAAAAGTATTTTCAGGTTCTTCTCAAAATCGACAAACCACTGTTCGATATGGTCTGCCAATGCCTGGTTCTTGTCTATAGCGATAGCCAATGCTTGACGGTTTTTCAAATTAACCAAGTGTTGCTCCAGGTTATTGGCAAATTTTTTAGATGCGTCTGCTTTCCTGGCATTTTCTTCTTCTACAGGTACGGCATTGGCTGTGGCAGGTTGTATAATTTCTGAAAGCCTTTTTTCCTCAAAAAAGCGGATAATCGCTTTCCGGTCGTCATACAGGGAAGAAAATCTAATATTCTCCGGTATATTTACCACTAACCTGTTTTCAACAGCGTCTATCCGACTTTTATAATCATTCACCATCCACTCTGCCCTGTCGTATGCAACAGTTTCTTTTTGCGCATTATCTAAAGATTCCTGATAATGGCTTAGACCGGTCTTCATTTCATGTAAATCAGCGCTTTTTTCTTGTGCAATCAGTAAATCTACTTTTTCATAAACCACTCTCAGGAAAGAAGTTTTTCCCGACCCGTTTGCGCCGGTTACGATAAGGTTTTTACCGTCTAAAGAAATATTCACCGTTTTGTTCGTATAAGGAATTTTTCCGCTTATATGTTTAATCCATTTTTCCATATACTGTTTTTGTTTGCAAAGTTATACTTTTTTATTGAGAAATGAGCGCTTTTGATAGAATGATGGTTTCTAATACTTGATTTTGGCGTCAGCCCGATTCCCAATTCACACGATTGACGTGCGCTTGGTGAAGGCGATGATTTCGTCAATGTAGCCGAATGCAAGCGACGTTACGGTATCGGCGCAGCCGTAGTAGATAGCGATGCGCCCGGTGGCGGCGTCGTGGAGGGCGGCGCAGGGGAACGTTACATTCGGCACGTCGCCGGTGCACTCATAGTCTTTTTGGGGCGACAGCAGGTAGGCGCCGCTGCGGGCAAGTACTTTCCAGGGCTCGTCCCGGTCTAACAGCGCCGCGCCGAAACTGTATACAAAGCCGTTGCACGACGCCAGTACGCCATGATACAGCAGCAGCCAGCCTTCGGCGGTTTCAATGGGAATGGGACCTGCGCCGGTTTTGGTGCATTGCCATGCGCTCACTTCAAATTTCGCGGGCGACAGCACATGGCGGTGTCGTCCCCAGAACTCCATGTCGGGCGATTCGCTGTAGAAAATATCGCCGAAAGGCGTATGCCCGTTATCGCTGGGACGCGAAAGCATGGCAAAGTTCCCGTTGATTTTGCGCGGGAACAATACCCCGTTGCGGTTGAACGGCAGGAAAGCATTTTCTAATTGGTGGAAAACCTTGAAATCCCTTGTCCATGCGCAGCCGATGGTAGGACCGTGGTAGCCGTTGCACCACGTAAGATAGTAGCGGTCGCCTATCCATGCCACGCGCGGGTCGTAGCCATACGTCCATGCGCTTATTTCGGGATGTGCGCCGGTGAAGCGGACGTCTTCTTCGTCAATGTCCCATTGGACGCCGTTGCGGCTGAAGCCCGCATGCAGGCGCATCCGGCGGTTCGTGTCGTCGCAGCGGAACACGCCCGCATAGCCTTCGCCAAAAGGCGCGACGGCGCTGTTAAAAATACTGTTGGAGGTGGATAGCAGGTCGCGCGGAATAATCGGATTGGCGGAATAACGCCAGATAACGCCTTTCTCATTGGCGGGGCGGTCTTCCCAGGGGAAGGGACGCCCGGCGTTTCCCGCAGGGGGACTTGGGTTTGTTGTCTTGTTCATTTAATTTAATTGCTTGTTTCTAATTTCTGATTGGCTACAATCGTTTGTTTAACCGGTTAAATATTTTTTGCTTGAAAACGAATGCGGGACATCGTCATCGCGGACGCGCATCCTGCTGCAAGGATTAAAATCTTTTGTATTTTCAAGGGAACAAAGATACGAATAAATGCGCTAATGTGGCTAATCAGGCTGCCGCCGGAGGAAAATTTATGTTTTTGGCAAGTCCCTTAAAAAATGCGGATGCAAAAGTAACTGCCGGGCATTATTTTCGCCGGCTATACATATATATTTCATGAAAGATTTTTCTGTCTGGTGTCCAGTGATACGCATAATGGCGATGGATGGCACATTGCCCAGATAAGCGTTGGTGGCAAAGCTCCGCCGGGCGGTGTGCGAGCTTACTAATTTATATTTTTTTATACTTTCGCTTCTCTTGTCTTTTCCTCTGCGGATAACTATTTCCACCCGGTCTTCCACGCCAGCCATGCAGGCAATCCGTTTAATATTCATATTGAATATTCCGTTGGCTACGCGCGGCAGGGAATAGTGGTATTTCTTGCAAATTTCCATAACGTCCTGCGTAAGGGGAATATATATCAGTTCATTGGTTTTTTTCGTGGTTATCCGCAGGATTTTATCGTTTTCACTAAAATTAGTAGGGTTCAAGCGTATGAGGTCTGAGAAGCGCAAACCTGTGCGGCAGCCGATAATGAACAAATCCCGTATCGCCGACAAAAGCAGGTTGTCCTCGATGGGCAAATGCTGGATTTTGCTTATTTCATCTTCGGTCAGGTATATTTTGGCGACGTCCGGCGAAGAACAACTGAATTTCCGGCTTTTGAATATCAATTGTTTATTAAACCCGTACTCGGTAGCTTCATTCAGGAATAACCGGATAAATTTTATCTGGTTGCCAAAATAAGCGTCGGTGTAGCCCATGTCGCACATATATTTTTTGAAGTCGGCATAAAATAACAGGTCAATATCTTCAAATTCCAGGACTTTTCCGGTTTCTTTGGAAAAATTTTTCAATATACGCAGGGTATTGTGGTATTGTTGGATGGTGCCCCTGGATTTGATGCTGTTGTTTAGTCCTATGTAGTATTCTATAAAACTTGTAAAGGAATGCGCCTGTTTCCGTGTTTTTTGCCTTTTGTGCTGTCTTAATTTATTGTCCAGCAGCTCCCGCAACTCTTCCCGCGTAGGAGTGATGTTATTATTTTTTAACTCCAGCATGAGGCAATGAATCATGTTTTCCAGTAGCCGAAGCCGTATATTCAGCAAGGTGTGCTGGGGGTAGTAGCTCCGCTCTATTGCCCGGCATTTTACTTTGTTCCAGTGTACCGGGAAAATGCTTTCGCCGATGGCATATTTTAATGGAAGATACTTTTTTCGCTCATTTTTCTCTTGGGAAGCGCCAAAATGAATGGACATAAAAATACTTGTTGTGTGGATGGCGTTGTTTCGTCGCAAATAGAAACGGACTTTTGTCATAAAATAAGGTTAAATTTCGTTTTGTTGGAACAACAAAGATACGAGGAATGATAAAGGAAAGAAAGCATACACCCGCTGGAAACCCCGCCTGCTACAACAAATTTACAAAAAAACGAATGTTAATTAGTAGGAAATAAGCCGCTTAAAAAATGTTTGAAAAATGTAGAAAAATTATCATCGCGCGATGGTATTTTTTCAATTCTGTTCTTTTTTTGAATAAATATGTAGGAAAAGGCGTTATTTTTCTGCCTTGAAAAAGAA
>JAITKG010000190.1 GCA_031278495.1 Prevotellaceae bacterium
CAAGCATGATGGATTTTTGGGTGCTGAAATTTCTGAAGTTTCGGACACAATAAATAAAGAACATCAATAACGCTGCAAATATATTACTTTATTTTTTAACTGCAAATTTTATTTCCTGATTTTTATTATTTCAGTTGCATTTACTATTTAAACTTATCATTCTTTCAACTTTTAACTTTTTACCGTCTTATTGTCCGGTAATTTTTACTACCTTCGCATGGTGTAAATTTTTGAACGATGATTAAAAAGATAGAACTCCTCATTATGGATTGGCTGAAGTCCGCCGGTTTTTATGCGCCGGACAATCATTTTATAGCCAACTGCATTTTGTTTGTGGCGGCATTGCTGGTTGCTTATGGCTTGTTTTACGGCGGCCAGTGGCTGGCTACGTTTATTGCAAAAAAAATCCTGTCGAAAACCGGTTCGTTATTCAACCGGGAACTGTTGCATAAAAAGTTTTTCCGCCGGTTGGCTTATTTTCCGGCGTTGATTGTTATCAATATTTTTAACGGTTTGCTGTTTACACCTCATCCGGCGTTGCACCGGTGGTTGTCGGTAATGATTTCCATTGCTTTTGTTTTGGCGGTTTTCCGCATTATTTCTGCATTCCTGAATGCTGCCAACGCGACTTACAATACTACAAAGTACGGCGGGAAAGGCGCAATGAAAGGCTTGGTGCAGGCGGCGCACATGGTGTTGTACCTTATAGCCGCCATTTTTATTATTTCGCTTTTATTGGGATTGCAGGTCGGAACATTGTTTACAGCTTTGGGCGCGGTATCGGCGGTGTTAATGTTGGTTTTCAAAGATTCCATACTCGGGTTAGTTGGCGGCATCCAGTTATCCATTAACCGGATGGTGCGTCCCGGCGACTGGATTGAAATGCCTTCCGCCGACGCCGATGGAACGGTCATCGAAATTTCGCAAATCACCGCAAAAGTGCAAAACTGGGACAATACAATCGTAACTATTCCTACCTACAACCTGATTTCGCAACCGGTGAAAAACTGGCGGGGGATGTCGGAAGCCGGCGTGCGCCGCATCAAACGGTCGGTATACATTGACATGACCAGCGTGCTGTTTTGTACGGAGGAAATGTTAGCGCGCTACCGCAAAATACAATTCCTTGATACGTATATTGACCAAAAACAAAAAGAAATCGCCGCATTCAATACGGCAAAACACGTGGATATTTCAGCGGAAATCAACGGGCGGCGGCAAACCAATTTGGGGATTTTCCGCGCCTACCTGCAACGTTATTTGGAACAGCATCCGCAATTGAGCCGCAATTTTACGCTAATGGCGCGGCAACTGCAACCCACTAATTCCGGTATTCCTATTGAGATTTACGTATTCGCTACGACTACCGAATGGGTGAAATACGAGGCTATCCAATCTGATATTTTCGACCACATCATCGCAGCGATTCCGTATTTCGATTTGCGAATTTTCCAAAATCCTTCGTGGAATGATTACCAGTTAATGTCGTCGGGCTTGTCAAGCAATTGACGGCTCTTCAAACATCGTCTTACCGCCCAGCCCAAAACGGCAATAGGTAATCGGGATGCCTTGCCGTAAAAAGAGTTCCTCGTAATGCGTCCGGATAGAAAGGATGTCGTCGGCGCGGGCAACGCCGTAAATATCGCTATGGGCTTCGTACAGCGGCAGTCCGTTGTGCAACGCCAACGCTTTAGTATATTCATGCAATGCGCGGTTATCGGTTTTCAAATGAATGTCGCCGCCGGTTTTTAAGAATTGCGCATAACGCGCCAGAAACCGCCCGCCGGAAAGCCGTTTGCGGGGGCGCGCCGGCTGCGGGTCGGGAAAGGTAATCCAAATTTCGTCTACTTCGCCGGGCGCAAAAAACGACGTGATAAAATCAATGCGCGTGCGGATGAATGCGACGTTCGGCAACGGTTCTTCGGTAGCGGTTTTTGCGCCGCGCCACAACCGCGCGCCTTTCCGGTCAATGCCGATAAAATTTTTATCAGGGTAACGCCGCGCCAGCGCTATGGCATATTCCCCGCGACCGCACCCCAACTCCAATACGAGGGGATGGGTATTCTTGAAAAATGCTTCCCGCCAGTGTCCTTTTAAGTGAAAATCGTTCTTGAAAACCGCTTCAAACGGCGGTTGGAAGAGGAGCGTAAAAGTTTCGTTCTCGATAAAACGTTTATATTTGTTCTTTCCCATAATGCCCGCTACTGTGCTGCCGTGAGGATTCAACCGTTCAACGCATCATTTTTTGCGCTTGCCGCAGTCCATTTACCAGTGCGTCGATTTCTTCCTTCGTATTATAGAAAGCCAGCGAGGCGCGTATCATTCCTTGCAGGTTGAAACGTTGCATCAGCGTGTCGGCGCAAAGGCGACCGGTGCGGACGGCTATTCCCAATTTGTCGAGGATGGCCGCCGCATCCGACGAATGGACGCCGTCAATGGAAAAACTCACTACACTTGTTTTGGGCGCAGCCGTGCCGTAAATCCGCAATCCTTCTATAGCGGAAAGTTGCCGGACGGCATAAGCGGTTAATTGCTGCTCGTACGCATGGGCAGCCGTGCGGTTGATGTCCTGCACATAGTTTATCGCTACCGCCAAGCCGTGCGCCCCAATGTAATTAGCCGTTCCCGCTTCAAATTTCAACGGCAATCCGGCGAAGGTGGTTTTGGCAAACGACACGGAAGCAATCATGTCGCCGCCACTCTGGTAGGGCGGCAGTTGTTCCAGCCATTCTTCCTTGCCGTACAGCACGCCGATACCTGTAGGACCATACAGTTTATGTCCCGAAAAAACATAAAAATCGCAATCCAGCGCCTGCACATCGACCTCTTCGTGGACAACGCCCTGCGCGCCGTCCACCAGCACCGGCACATGGCGCGCATGCGCAAGTTGCACAATTTCTTTTACAGGGTTTACTACGCCCAGTACGTTTGAAACCTGCGTTACGCAAAGGAGGCGGGTTTTTCCGGTAAATATTTCCGGCAATTTTTCTGTTTGCAGGCGTCCCGTATCATCCACCGGGACGACCTTTAACGCCGCGCCCTTCCGCTCGCACAGCAATTGCCACGGCACAATGTTTGAATGGTGTTCCGCTTCGGTAACCACAATTTCGTCGCCGCTCTGCACAAAACGTTCGCCGAATGAAAATGCCGCCAAATTGATAGCAGCCGTTGTTCCCGCCGTAAACACAATTTCCTGCGTTTTGCCTGCATTCACAAACCGGCGGACGGTTTCGCGCGCCTGCTCGTAACGTTCCGTGCATTGGGCAGCGAGGTAATGTATCGCCCGGTGGATATTGGCATTGCATTTTGCGTTCATTTCGTTAATCGCCTCCACGACGCATTGCGGCTTTTGCGCGGTTGCCGCAGTGTCCAAATAAATCAGCGGTTTTCCATATACTTGTTGTTGCAATGCCGGGAAATCACGGCGAATAGCGGTTATATCGAATGTAGTCATAATCTTTTCTTGCGCTTGCAAAGATAGGAAAAAGCCCCCGAACAGCAAAAACGGCGAACGGGTGTTTTGCCATGCACGGACGTCGCGCTGCACAAAAGCTACAGGGCGTTTTGAATTCCCGCTTTATAAACCTTTGAAATTTTGAAATAAATCCGTAAAATATCCATGCGCCGTTAGCCGTTGGCATAGTCTGCCCCGACGACTACTTTGATGCTTTTTGGAATCAGCTCAAAGGTGAAGGGCGAGTAGCCCATGGCTTCGCCGTCAATTTCGATAGGGCTTTCGGGGAGGGTGTCAATGACAACCCGCTTCCCCTGCCGGGCAAGGACTTTCGGGATACGGTAGATTTTCCCGTTATACAATTTCCGGAAATGGTAAAGTACTTTCAGTGGATTCATCTGTTTTACGATGGTAATATCAAACAGCCCGTCGTCAACAACGGCATTGGGCATCTGGTTCATCCCGCCGCCATTGTATTTGCCGATGCCAACCGCCGCCGAAAACACGCTACCCTTGAACAGCAACCGGTCGTCCACCGTTACGGAGAACTGCTTGGAATGGTACGAAAGCAACGTGCGGAACGTCCCCCGCAGGTACATGTTTTTGCTGTAGCGTCCTTCGTCTTTCAGGTGGTTAAACAGCCGGTTGACCATTGCGTCGAAGCCCAAGCCCGCCACGTTCGCCATGTAGCGTTGATGTTTGATGCGCGTTTCGTAGAAAGTAATCAAGCCTACGTCTTGCAAGATAGTGCGGTGGTTCACTATTGACTGCACCGCTTTTGAATAAGTGTCGGGAATGCCGAACATGCGCAGCCAGTCGTTGCCTGTGCCGGCAGGAATTACTGCCAGCGACACGTCGGCTGGCGCTACTTTCTGCTGAATGAACAACCCGTTCACAATTTCATTGATAGTCCCGTCGCCGCCGATAGCTACGAGTTTGCGGTAACCGTCATTAACGGCTTTCACCGCCAGTTCTACCGCATGGTATTTTCGTTCGGTAAATACGCAACTGAAATCAACCCCGCTCCGGTTCATCTGGTTGGAAATAACCGGCCAATCCGTAAGCCCCTTGCCACTGCCGGCTTTGGGGTTTACGATAACCATCCATGCTTCTTTTATTTTTTCCCCAGCCATCATTTTTATTGACTATTTTTTTATTGACTATTTACTATTTTTGATTGACTATTGTAATGTGTGAAAAAATGGTCAATGGTAAATAAAAAAATAGTCAATAAACTCAATCTTCTTCTTCAATTTCCACTCTGGTCGCTGTTTCCAGCCCAAACATGGCGGAAGTTTCCTGTAATACTTTATCGTCTTCGCAAATAAGCAGCAGTTTATCGTTTATTTTAAGTTCTGTATTTCCTTTCGGAATAAAATAATTATCGTCGCGCTTTACCATTACGACCAGCGCCTTGTCGTGCAGCGGCAGGTTCAGCAGCTTGTGCCCGTCCTGCAACATAGCGCCGGTAACGGTAATCTGCATCATCGACGATTTAATATCGTCCGTAAAATCTACTGCAAAATCATTCGGTTTCCGGTCCGGGCGGAAAGGCCGCGCCAAACCCAGCAAGCGGGCAAACCACGATACGCTGGTGCCTTGTACCATCAGTGAAAGGATGGTGATAAAAAATACAATGTTAAACATGGTGCGTGCATGCGGGATTTCCGCAATCATCGGATAGGTGGCAAAAATAATAGGCACCGCGCCGCGCAAGCCTATCCATGATATATACACCCGGTCGTTGAACGTCCTTTTACGGAAAGGCAGCAGGCTGATAAGCACGGCTGCCGGGCGCGAGAAGATAATCATAAATATACCGACCAATATTCCGATACCCGCAATAGGCAATAATTCCGACGGATTAACCAATAATCCCAAAGTAAGGAACATCACAATCTGAAACAGCCATGCCAGCCCGTCAAAAAATTTCAGGGTAGTACGTTTGTGTACAAACTTGCTGTTGCCCATTACCAGCCCGGCAAGATATACGGCAAGATAGCCGTTGCCTTTCAAAAAATAGGTGGCGGAAAATACAAAAAGCATGCAGGTCAATAATAATATCGGATAGAGCGCATCGTTGTCGATGTTGATTTTATTGATGACCCGCACCGCCAGTTTTCCCAACACAAATCCAAGCGCCGCGCCGATGAGTACTTGCGCAATAAACAGCCCGGCGATGTCGCCCCATGCCACCGCCGGTTCCATCGTAACCTGTACTTGCTGGATTATCGAAATCAAGCTAATGGTAAGCATGTACGCCATCGGGTCGTTACTGCCGCTTTCCAGCTCCAACAGCGGGCGCAGGCGATGCCGCAACAACAAGCCCCTCGACCGCAGGATAGCAAACACCGACGCCGAATCGGTCGAAGACATCACGGATGCAAGCAACAACGCTTCCAGGAAAGTCAAGGTAACGGAAGGGAAAAACCAGTTCGTCAGGTAATAAATGAACGTGCCGGTGATTAACGCCGTCAGCAGGACGCCCAATGTCGCCAGCACAATCCCCTGCCGCGCTACCGGGCGGATTTCATTGTATTTTGTATCAATACCGCCGGAAAAAAGAATACAGATGAGCGCAATCACGCCGATATTTTGTGCAACATGGAAATTATCAAGCCGGATAATATCAAACCCGTCCGAGCCGGCAAGCATGCCGATTAACAGAAACAACAACAATACCGGCACGCCAAACCTGTAACCGGTTTTTCCGGCTATTATGCTCAGGAAGAGCAATACCGCTACCACTAATAAAAAATATTCTAAGTTCATAACCTATTTTGCGAGGTAAATATACTACATTTTTCGCAATTATCAAAACGGGTAACGGAGCTAATGCGACCAATTGTTTAATGTGCTAATGTGACTGATTATTTAATGTGACTAATCAGGCTGGCGCGGCAACCAATGTGCTAATGTGACTAATTGGCTGACGCCACAAAAATAAAATTTGCAATTAAAAAAATTAGTTTTATATTTGCAGCATTAATTATGTTTCTTTGACATGTTGGAATTGATATATTAAAAATATATCGCTTT
>JAITKG010000073.1 GCA_031278495.1 Prevotellaceae bacterium
TGATTTACGCGCTCTTTGACGGTATATAAATTCACTTCCACCTCCGCTTTGTCGGCATTGGCTTGCGATTTTATTTGCTCGCGTCGGGCTTTTGAGGCTCCACCGTCCCACAGCGTTTGACTGATTTCGAGCGTTGCGCCGTACTGGTCGCGGTTCATTTCGGGGATTTTCATTCCCGACAGTTGCGGAATGGGAATTTGCGAGAAATCAATCGGAATTTTCGTAACGTCTGATTGGTAACTTGCCTTTGCCGAAAACTGAATTTGCGGTAGCCAAGCTTTGCCCACATTCGACAGACTGTAATCCTGCGACTGTTCAATCAGCCCGTACTGCTTGATAAGCGGATAGTTTGCCGTTGCCTTCTCGTAACACGCTTCTATGCTCAACTGTGCAAATGCCGGCAACGTAAGCAATAGCGTAAAAATTAAAAAAATCGATTTCCTGTACATCTTTTTATTTTTTATTGACCTGTTATTAAACATTTTTGTTCGACAATATTGCCAATGCAAAGATACATGATATTTTCGACATTATACACAGAAAAATAAAAATGTACGGGATAATTTATAGGGGAAATGTACGCATTTTTTTATTAAAAATGAAAAAATCGTCAGTATACTGACGATTTTTATAAAATAAAAAACGGTGTTGCATGTACCACACCGCTTTTTATGCTAAAATTTCCTGCTTTATTTTAGCCCTCTTCTCCTCAGTAATGCATCGCCGTCGGGTTCTTTGCCACGGAAGGCTTTGTAAAGCGTCATGGGGTCTTCACTGCCGCCGCGTTCCAAAATATTTTTGCGGAACGACTGCGCCGTAGCGGGATCGAAGATGTTGCCGGCGTCAAGGAACGCTTGAAAAGCGTCAGCGTCCAGTTGCTCTGCCCACAGGTAGCCATAGTAGCCGGCTGCATAGCCGCCGCCGAATACGTGTGCGAAATACGTGCTGCGGTAACGCGGGATAATGGCATAAGTCAAACCGATTTTATCCATTGCGGCTTTTTCGAACTGCTCTACATCCTGAAACCCGGCAGTACGCAAGGTGTACCAGCTCATATCCAAAATCGCTGCCGCCAGCAGTTCGGTGGTCATAAAGCCCTGATTGAACTTTTCTGTCGCCCGGATTTTTTGAATGAGCGAATCGGGAATCACTTCGCCCGTTTGGTAATGCTTGGCATACAGCTTCAATACTTCGGGATGCAGCGCCCAATTTTCATTGATTTGCGAAAGCAGTTCCACAAAATCGCGCAATACGTTCGTGCCAGAAGTAGATATGTATTGGCATTGGGAAAGGAACCCGTGAATTGCATGTCCCAATTCGTGGAACAGCGTTTCCACCTCGTCGATGGTCAGCAGCGAAGGCGCTTCGGCAGTGGGTTTGGTGAAATTGCATACATTGACAATGATGGGACGAACAGCGCCGTGCTGTTCGCGGATATTGTTCATCCATGCGCCGGCGCGTTTACTGGCGCGGGGGAAATAATCGGTATAAAACACGCCCAACACGCTTCCGTCGGCATCCTTCACCAGCCATGCCGTAACTTCGGGATGATACACCGGCGCACCTTTCAGCTCCTCAAACGAAATTCCGTACAGCTTGTTGGCAACCATGAATGCGCCGGAGCGCACGTTTTCCAACTGGAAATATGGCCGTACCGTTTCATCGTCGAAATCGTATTTGGCTTTGCGCAATTTTTCGGTGTAGTACCACCAGTCCCACGGTTCGATGCGTCCGGTTAGCCCGGAGGCGGCAGCGATTTCCTGTAATTCCGCCAACTCGCGTTCCGTTACTTTTTGCGTAGGCTCCCACAGTTTTTGCAAGAATGTATTCACAGTTTCCGGCGTTTTTGCCATCCGGTTTTCCAACACAAATGAAGCATAGTCGGGGAAGCCCAGCAACACTGCCTTTTGGTATTCCAGCGAAGCAATTTTTTGCACGGTTTCCTTGTTATCGTTCGCGTTATTGTTATTTCCCTTATGGGCGTAGCCTTCCAGCATCTGGCGGCGCAGTTCGCGGTTATCCGCATATTGCAGGAACGGAATGCGGCTGGCTGCATCGAGCGTAAATACCCATTTCCCGTTGTGTCCTTCGCCGGCAGCCCTTTCAGCGGCAGCCTGCACCACAGCCGCAGGCAGCCCCGACAAATCCGCCGGATTGTCGATGACAATACGGAAAGCGTTGTTGTCTGCCAATACGTTTTGCCCGTATTTCACGCTCAGAACGGCTAATTCTTCGTTGATTTTGCGCAGTTTTGCCTGGTCTTCCCCGTTCAGGTTTGCGCCGCTGCGGATAAATGCCTTGTAGGTTTTTTCCAGCAATGCTGCCGATTCGGCGTCCAAATTTAATGCGCCCTGCTGTTCAAAAACCGCTTTAACACGTGCAAAAAGGCGGGCGTTTAAATAAATATCGTCAGAACTTTTGGAAAGTTTGGGCGATATTTCTTCTTCAATCGCTTGCCGTTCGGGGTCGGAATCCGATTCGACAAGGTTCATGAACACGCCGGACACCTTTGCCAGCAATGCGCCGGCATTGTCCATCGCCACAATCGTGTTTTCAAACGTAGGCGGTTCGGGGTTTTCCGTAATCCGGTCGATGTCGGCTTGCTGCTGCTTCAACGCTTCCTCGTACGCAGGGAGGAAATGTTTGTTTTGAATTTGGTCAAATGGCGGCACGCCGTAAGGTGTTTGCCATTCGGTGAAAAACGGATTTGTATCCGTACATGCGGTTAAAATTCCTGCCATAAGTAAGGCGATTAAAGGGGTTGTTTTCATTTTTTATTTTTCTTGCAAAAATAGTTGAATATTTTAACATGTACAAGCGTATAAAAATACCTGCCGGAATTTTAACCGGTCATACTATCTGTCGGCGATCTTTAGCCTGAAACTTTCCGGCTTTGGCGGAAAACTTTCCGGCTTTGGCGGAAAACTTTCCGGCTTTGGCGAAAAACTTTCCGGCTTTGGCGAAAAACTTTCCGGCCATGGCGAAAATCCTTCCGGCTTTGGCGAAAAACTTTCCGGCCATGGCGAAAAACTTTCCGGCCATGGCGAAAATCCTTCCGGCTTTAGCTTAAAAGTTGTTTTTATATGCAAAAAGGGTTTTCCGGGCTTCCGGTTATTGCAGCAGCAACTCCATAATTTTAATGGATGCCAGCGACACGGGCGTGCCGGGACCAAAAATAGCGGCTGCGCCGGCTTTGTAAAGCGCGTCGTAATCCTGCGCGGGAATGACGCCTCCCACCACGACTAAAATATCTTCGCGGTCGAGTTTCTTCAATTCTTCCACAATTTGCGGCACCAGCGTTTTATGCCCGGCGGCAAGCGACGACACGCCCACAATATGCACATCGTTTTCTACGGCTTGCTTGGCGGCTTCGGCAGGGGTCTGGAACAGCGGTCCCATGTCCACGTCGAAACCCACGTCGGCATACCCGGTGGCGACTACTTTTGCGCCGCGGTCATGCCCGTCCTGCCCGAGCTTCGCAATCATGATGCGCGGCTGGCGACCTTCCTTTTTGGCAAATTCCGCTACTAATTTTTTTGCTTTTTCGAAATCGCTGTTATTACGCGCTTCCGAAGCATATACACCCGTGTTCATACGTATTACCGCTTTATAACGTCCTACAATTTTTTCGCAAGCGTCGGAAATTTCGCCGAGCGAAGCGCGAAGTTTTGCCGCTTCTACCGCCAGTTCCAACAGGTTTCCCGATTTTGTTTCTACGGCTTTGGTAATCGCCGCTAAAGCCGCCTGTACTTTCGCCTCGTCGCGTGTGGCGCGGAGTTTCGTCAGGCGTTCGATTTGCGATTGCCGTACTTTTGTGTTGTCCACATCTAAAATATCAATCGGGTCTTCTTTTTCCAGACGGTATTTGTTTAGCCCGACAATGGCGTCGGCATTCGAGTCAATGCGCGCCTGCTTGCGAGCTGCGGCTTCTTCGATACGCAGTTTCGGGATGCCGGTTTCGATGGCTTTCGCCATGCCGCCTAATTTTTCCACTTCCTGAATATGCGCCCAAGCGCGGTGGGCAATGTCGTTTGTCAGTTTTTCCACATAGTATGAACCTGCCCACGGGTCAAGCGATTTGGTGATATAGGTTTCTTCCTGTATATAAATTTGCGTGTTCCGGGCAATGCGTGCCGAAAAGTCGGTGGGCAACGCAATGGCTTCGTCCAGCGCGTTGGTGTGCAGCGATTGCGTGTGCCCCAGTGCGGCAGCCATCGCTTCGATACAGGTACGCGCTACGTTATTGAACGGGTCTTGTTCGGTCAAACTCCATCCCGACGTTTGGGAGTGCGTACGCAAGGACAGTGATTTCGGGTTTTTGGGGTCAAAGGTTTTGACTAATTTCGCCCACAGCATACGGGCGGCGCGCATTTTAGCAATTTCCATAAAATGGTTCATCCCGATAGCCCAGAAGAACGAAAGGCGCGGCGCAAAATCATCAACGCTCATGCCGGCACGGATACCCGTGCGCAGGTATTCCAACCCGTCGGCGAGCGTATAAGCCATTTCGATGTCGCACGTCGCGCCGGCTTCCTGCATGTGGTATCCAGAAATGGAAATGGAGTTAAACTTCGGCATATTTCTTGCCGTGTAGGCAAAAATATCGCCGATGATGCGCATCGAAAATTCGGGTGGATAGATGTAGGTATTGCGCACCATAAATTCTTTGAGGATGTCGTTCTGAATCGTTCCGCTCAATTCTTCGAGCGAAGCGCCCTGTTCGAGTCCCGCAACGATGTAGAACGCCAGCACCGGCAACACCGCGCCGTTCATGGTCATGGATACGGACATTTTGTTTAGCGGGATTTGGTCGAAAAGCACTTTCATATCTTCTACGCTGCAAATGCTCACGCCGGCTTTCCCTACGTCGCCTACTACGCGCGGGTGGTCGGCGTCGTAGCCACGATGCGTGGCAAGGTCAAACGCTACGGACAACCCTTTTTGTCCTGCCGCCAGATTCCGGCGGTAGAAAGCGTTTGATTCTTCTGCGGTGGAAAATCCCGCATATTGCCGGATAGTCCACGGACTCATCACATACATGGTGCTGTAAGGTCCGCGCAGGTAGGGCGGAAGACCGGCTGCATAATTCAGGTGTTCCAGTCCTTCGAGGTCGGCGGCGCTGTAGCTGTTTTTCACTTCGATTTGCTCCGGCGTATTCCATGCCTGTGGTTCCGATTCGACGCCTTTTGTAGCGGCAAAGTTAAAATCTGTAAATGTTGGACGCATTTTTATAATAAAATTTAGTAGTTAAACATTTTGATTAAACAATTCATGTAATTTTTGTTGTAATAATTTTTTGTCAGGCAACCGGGTTTGGTACTCCGACACCATAGTGGGCGATAATGTACGACTCAGGGCGTATTCTACCACCGCTGTGTCGCTGTCCTTGCACAATAAAATGCCAATGCTCGGATTTTCGTGCGATTTGCGAACATCTCTATCCAGCGCTTCCAAATAAAAATTGAGTTGCCCCAAATGTTCGGGTTTAAACTTATCGGTTTTCAACTCAAAGGCAACCAGACATCGCAACTCCCGATGATAGAAGAGAAGGTCAATGTAAAAGTCACTATTTCCTACCTGCACTTTATATTCTTCGCCGATAAACAAAAAATCTTTTCCAAGTTCCAGTATAAAATCCCTTAACCGGAATATTAACCCTTTTTGTAAATCATTTTCGCCATGCGAATCCGGCAGCCCTACAAACTCCAGCACATAGTTATCTTTAAAACAATCTCCGGCGTTCGCATAAATTTCTTTTATTGCCGGCGATAATTTGGCGTTTCCCAATATAGTGCGTTCAAAATATCCTGCCGATATTTGACGGTCAAGCTCTCGTTTGCTGTAATTTTCTTTTATGCAAAGCCGCATATAGAACTCCCGTTCCTCATCGGTTTTGCCGCGCGACATAATAATAAGATGATGCGACCAACTGATTTTTGTCAAAACCGTTGCTTCAATGTCGTCAAACCCAAATTGTGTCACCATTGGCGACACAATTTCATTAGACTCATTTTCAATCACTAACAATTGCGTCGCCATTGGCGACACAATTGCCGAGAGGTGGGCGTATGTGTCGTAAAATTGCTTCATCCGGTAAAGCCCTCTCCGGTCGAATCCTTTCAATGCGGGTTCATTTTCCCGAATGTAATCCGCCAACGTGCTTACCGTTTTTTCACCCCACGCCGAGGTTTCTATACGATGGCTAATATACTTCCCAACATTCCAATACAAGGTTATCAATGCTGTATTTACAGCTTGCACCGCTCGCTGTTGTGACCGCTTAATTAACCGGACAATACCGGTAAATTCTTGCAGCATATCAGGAGGTACTGATACAGCGTGTTTACTCCCGGAAATTTGTATGTTGGTTGGTTTACCCATACCTTACTGCACGTTTATTCCGTTTTCTATATTCCTAATTCTTGCTGGTATTCTTTCAGCGTTTCGAGCACGTTGCTTTTCACGTTAATGAATTTCTTAATGCCTTTTGCTTCCAGTTCGGCTCTGCTGGCGGGGTCGCCGGCGACTACCAAAACAGCTTTATCGCCGATAAGTTGGGCGATTTGCGGAACGGCTTCGGCGTAGTCGTCGTCGGCTGCACAGGCGACGACGATTTGCGCCTGGGCGGCCAGTGCGACTTTCGCGCCTTCTTCAATGGTTTCGAAACGGTTGTTATCAACCACCTTGAAACCGGCGCAGGCAAAGAAATTACTGGCAAACTGGGCGCGGGCGCGGCACATGGCAAGATTCCCAAACGTCAGCATAAATACCTGCGGTTGCTTGCCGCTCTTGTCGGTGGCGTAACGCAAAGCCTCGAACGCTTGTGCGCCGCGATATTCTTCAATCGGTTCGGCAATTTTTTGTGCAGTAGCAACGCTTGCTTTTGGCGCGCGCGTAACCGTTTCGACCGTTACGTCGCTACCGGCTGTTTCAGTGAAGTTCGGATACTGGTTTGAGCCCAATAATATTTGCCGGCGCGTTGCGATGTTCATGTCGCGTTTTTGCGCCGACGCTTTTATTTGTTCCTGTATAAATCCCGCTTTGAATGCCGCGAGGTAGCCGCCTTTTTCTTCCACCTGTTTAAACAGCTTCCATGCTTCTTCGGCAATGGCACTGGTGAGCGTTTCGATATAATATGAGCCGGAGGCGGGGTCTGCCACGCGATCGAAATACGATTCTTCTTTCAAAATAATTTGCGTATTGCGGGCAATGCGGTTTGAAAAAACCGACGGTTTGCGGATGGGTTTGTCAAACGGCAGCACTTCAAGGCTGTCTACACCGGCAAGCGTAGCGCTCATGGCTTCGGTAGTGGCGCGCAGCATATTCACATTCGGGTCGTACACGGTTTGATTCCATGCCGACGTTACCGCATGGATATTCATAATGGCGGCAGCGTCCGGCGCGACGCCGTACGCTTTCACAATAGCTGCCCAAAGTACACGCGCGGCGCGGAATTTAGCCAATTCCATAAAATAGCTTGCGCCAACGGCAAAGGTAAATTTAATTTTTTGTGCGGCGTCGCCGGCGTTAATTCCCGCATCAGTCAAGCGATGCAGGTACTCGCTGCCTACGGCAAGACCGAAAGCCAGCTCTTGTACAATCGTTGATCCGGCATTGTGGAAAACAGACGCGCCCACGCCTACCGTACGGAAAAACGGCAGACTTTTTGCCTTTTCTACCATTTGTTTCAATTGTTCAAAAGCGGTTTGCTCGTCGCTGCTAAAAACACCGTGCAGCGTAAGGCGGCGCAACGGGTCGAAATCAATCGCGCCGCGCGTGTCGTCCTTCGCTTTTTTCAGGAACAAGTCAAGCAATTCCACGCTGGCGTTGCAGGCGCCTTTGAAATTTATTTCGGCTGCCGACACATCAATATCCTTTAATAAGATATCCAAGTTCCCGGCGTCGATGCCTTCCTTTTTCAGGCGGAAACCAATGGAGTCAACGCCTTTATTCAATGCGTCCAATGCGTCCCTGTTTGCAGCGGCAACGTCTTCGCGCGCATCAAAATCCTGCCGGACGAGCCAGTTGTTGCCGGCTTTCGCGCTGTGCATTCCTTTTATATTTTGCAAGTCTCCGGCACGATAGTAAGGACGGACATTGATACCTTCCGGTGTTTTCCATATCAACTTTTTATCGTAGTCTGCACCTTTCAGGTCTTTTTGAATCACCGTTTCCCACTGCTCTGTGGGTATCGGTGGAAATTCTGAAAATAATTTTTCTGCCATATTAAAAATTATATTTTATTAAACTTTTTTCAAATAGTTTGCAAAGTTATAAAATAAATTGGTAAGACTTATTATTTTTCATCAAAAACATCAAAAATTTGATAAACCGAAAGGATGTATCGAAAATTTGGCAAGATGTTTCAAAAATGATGGCAATTTTTACCCATTTATATATTTGATGCCGGAACCGGCGGCATGGAAGTTATGTAAAAAAATATTTTCCAAAACAAAAAATAATTGTAATTTTGCCCCGCAACTAATTTTTTAACAATCTAAAAAATACTCATTATGGAAACAAAAAAATTGAAACAAATTGCACAAGACCTTAAAGCGAAAATCGAAACCGGACTCAGGAACGACGGTACTGAAATCCAATGTATCCCAACGTATATCACGCCAAAGACTACCGATATAAACGGGCAGGCGGTGGTGCTTGATTTGGGCGGCACCAACTACCGCGTGGCGCGGGTGGATTTCGTGAAAGGGAAACCGGCTATCCATCCTGAAAACGGTTGGAAAAGGGATTTGTCGGAAATGAAAAACGAAGGATTTACGGAAGAAGACCTGTTCAAAGCGCAAGCCGATCCTATCGGGGAAATCAATATCAGCGGGAAAATTCCTGTCGGCTATTGTTTTTCGTACCCCGCCGAATCGTTGCCTAATGGCGATGCGCAACTGCTGCGCTGGACAAAAGGCGTGGACATTAAGGAAATGTTGGGCAAACCGGTAGGCAAACCGCTTATCGACTACCTGAAGAATAAAAAGAACCTCGAATTTAGCGGCGTCAAAGTGATTAACGACACGGTGGCAAGCCTTTTTGCCGGGCTTACCAAAAGCGGCTATGATGCGTATATCGGGTTGATTGTCGGCACAGGCACGAATATGGCGGCTTTCATGCGGTCGGATAAAATTGACAAATTAAACCCCGCGCAAAAAACCGGCGGTTTTATTCCGGTCAATCTCGAATCGGGCAATTTCCACCCGCAACACCTGACGGTGTACGACGAAATGGTGGACGCCAATTCTGACAATAAAGGCGCGCAACGGTTTGAAAAAGCAATTTCGGGGATGTACTTGGGCGAAATTTTCAAATCGGCATTTCCGCTGGATGAGTTCGAAGAAAAATTCGATGCGCAGAAATTAACGACCATGCTGAGTTATCCTGCCGCCTACAAGGAAGAATACGTGAAAACGGCGCGCTGGCTCTATGAACGCTCGGCGCAGTTAGTCGCCGCCTCGCTGGCGGGGTTGCTCTTAGTGTTGCTGTCGCATGATGCGTCCGTGAAGAATGTATTGCTTACCGCCGAAGGCAGCCTGTTTTGGAGCCATAACCGGAACGGGAAAAACTATGCGGAAATGGTGTTGGAAACGCTGCATAACCTCTTGGCGGAGTTTGGGCATCCTGCCGTAAAAGTGGAAATCCTGCAAATGGATAATGCCAATTTAATCGGCACCGCCATTGCGGCACTGTCATAAAGGGATTGACAGATTTATAGATTTAAGGATGCACGGGTAAAATCCGTGTAACCTGAAATAGCCGGCGTGCATTTGTAGGAAAAATTCGTATATTCAAAAATTCTTTCTACCTTTGTAGCCAGTTTACGTTCTTTAACATTTTGACCGCTTTTATTCTATTTATTGGAATCTAGTAAATTTCACGATTGTTAAGAATAAGAGCAAAACTCCACGAGAGAGAAACGTGAATTTTTGCTTATTTAACAATCAGGTATACTAGAACCTCAATAAATGATAAGCACAGTTTACGTTTCGCATTTTATACCTAAACCAAATCCCTTTAAAAAGGGAACTCCCGAAACAAGCTTTCCAGAATAAAAGTCGCCGCCATGTTAAAGGCGCAAATTACGCGGATATAGTGCGGTAAAAGGGATTGTTTAGTGAATGTTTGTGTTTGTGGGTAAATTCTAAATACGAAACAATCCCTAAAGCCGCAAAAAAGGGGAAGAAGCCCCCTAGCCCCCGAAGGGGGAACAGGGGATTGACGATTGACGATTGACGAATTACGATTTGGGCTGGCGCAGGCTAATGTGCTAATGTGACTAATTGGGCTGGCGCGGCAGCAGCTGATGTGAAAATGTGAAGATGTGGCTGTCGCGGCAGGGGAGTTAAGAACTAAGAGTTAAGAACTAAGAGTTGGGCTGGCGCGGGCTAATGTGGAGATGTGGAGATGTGGAGATGTGGCTGGCGCCGGCTGATGTGAAGATGTGGAGATGTGGAGATGTGAAAATGTGGCTGACGCGCCAGCAACTTTCAACTTTCAACTTTCAACTGCACCGTTCACCGTTCACCGTTTACCGCGCGCAGCGCTTTTATCGCGCGAAGCGCATTTATCGCCCGAAGGGCTTTTATCGTGCAGCGCATAACGCAGCAGATTCCTCGACTACGCTCCGCTCCGCTCGGAATGACGTGCTAATAACCGTTGACCGTTCGCCGTTCACCGTTTACCGCGCGCAGCGCTTTTATCGC
>JAITKG010000136.1 GCA_031278495.1 Prevotellaceae bacterium
AAAATGTTTTGAATTACCAAAAAAAAGTGGCATTGGTTATTTGAAAATACCGAAAATAGAGAAGCTGCCATATTTTCTTGCGCCTCAAATATCCGGTGGTATTTGGCGCTTAAATCTACGCAGGGATTTTCATATCTACTATTTTTTTGTATCTTTGCAAGTGATGCTATACTGCAAATACTATATCATTTTTATTTTATCGTACTTGCTTCCCTTGTTATCCGTAGCGCAAAGCGGTATATATCCGGAAGGTAAAACAGTAGCCGCACGTTTTGGCGTACCCTCCGGTTACCACCGCACAGACACCGCGCCCGCTACTTTTGCTTTCTTCCTGCAACGCTTGCCGCTATTGCCGCCCAAAACGCCGGTGAAATTTTATGACGGCGTTCCCAATACTGCGAGCCGCCCGGCAGCGGTTATTGACATGGAAACCGGCGACAAAAATTTGCAGCAAAACGTCCAAACAGCCATACGCCTGTGGGCGGAATACCTGTTCGAGCAACAGCGGTTTGCGGATATTCATTTCCATATTAACAACGGGGAACTTATTCCTTATGAACAGTGGGCGCAGGGCATGAAGCTGGTGATTAACCGTAAAGCTTATTGGACAAAGACGCCCAGCAACCCGAGACTTTACCAGACATTCCGGCGTTATTTGAATTTTATTTTCACCAACAGTGATTTCCAAACGCTGCTGCAAGACTTGGAACTGAGCGCGGCAACAAATATCGCGCCCGGCGACATTTTGGTTTCCGGTGATGATACGGGTAATGATGTGGTGATGGTTTTAGACGCCGCCGTTCATCAAGAAACCGGCGAAACGCTCGTATTGCTTGTGTCCGGCGGGAATCCCGCCCAATCCATACAGGTGTTGCAAAATACCGGCGAAAATAAAACAAGCGACGCATGGTTTCCGGTAAACAACGATGGCGTCCTGATGATAGACAACAGGTCTATTCCTACTGCCCAACGTTACCGTTTCCGCTCCTCATCTGCGGCTCTTACCAAATAATTTTTAGCTTATCGTTGCGCCGTTGTCCATCCGCTCTTCGGGATGTATGATTTTCAGTTTACCGCCGGGTTGTTGCGCCATCAGGATCATGCCCTGCGATTCAATGCCATTAATGACGCGGGGTTTAAGATTTGCTAAGATGCAAATTTGTTTTCCGGCGAGTTCTTCCGGCGTGTAGTATTCCGCTATACCCGACACAATCGTGCGTGTATCCATGCCGGTAGCTATTTTCAGTTTTAACAGTTTGTCGGTTTTCGGCACGCGCTCCGCTTCCAATACGGTAGCGGTACGAATATCCATTTTTAGAAAATCGTCGTACCGGCAAGCGGCTTTTTGCGGTTCCACCACTCCTTCGCCCTGCTCGCCGGCAGCGGTCGTACGGGTGGCGTTCAATTTATCAATTTGTTTTTGAATGTCTGCATCTTCAATTTTGCTGAACAGTAATTGCGGTTCGTTGAGTTTATGCCCCGCCGCCAGCACGCCGGTATGCGCCAACTGCTCCCAGTCCGCTTTGTTTTGCGCAAGGATGTAGCGTAATTTCCCCGCCGTGAACGGCAAAAACGGCTCGAAAGCAATCGCACAATGGGCGCAGATTTGCAGGGAAAGGTTCAAAATCGTTGCTACCCGCGTCCGGTCGGTTTTTTCCAATTTCCATGGTTCTGTTTCGGTGAGGTATTTATTACCAAGTCGCGCCAAATTCATCGCCTCTTTCAACGCCTCGCGGAAATGGTAGGTTTCCAAATGCGCTTCCATCGCTTGCCTGATTACCGGCAATTCTTTCAACAGGGCTTCATCGTAAGCTGTCAATGCGCCTGCCTGCGGCACTTTCCCGTCAAAATATTTATGCGTGAGCACCACCGCACGGTTCACAAAATTGCCGAAAATAGCTACTAATTCGCTATTGTTGCGGGTTTGGAAATCTTTCCACGTAAATTCGCTGTCTTTCGTTTCGGGCGCATTGGCGCAAAGTACATAGCGCAACACGTCTTCTTTGCCCGGAAATTCGTCCAAATATTCGTGTAACCACACCGCCCAATTTTTCGTTGTGGAAATTTTATCGCTCTGGAGATTCAAAAATTCATTGGCAGGCACATTTTCCGGTAAGATGAAACCGCCGTGCGCCTTTAACATCACGGGAAACATGATGCAATGAAAAACGATGTTATCTTTCCCGATAAAATGCACCATTTTGGTGCCGCTGTCTTTCCACCATTTTTCCCAATCACTGGGGCGCAGTTCAATCGTGTTGGAAAGATAGCCGATAGGCGCATCGAACCACACGTAAAGCACCTTCCCTCCGGCGCCCTCCACAGGTATCGGGATGCCCCAGTCAAGGTCGCGGCTCACGGCGCGCGGTTGCAATCCCGCGTCAAGCCACGATTTGCATTGACCGTACACATTTGTTTTCCATTCCTTGTGTTCTTCCAGAATCCATTGGCGCAACCAGCTTTCATAGCGGTCGAGCGGCAAGTACCAGTGCGATGTTTCACGCAATACCGGCTTGCTTCCGCTAATCGCCGAGTGCGGATTTACCAGTTCATTCGGGCTAAGCGTGGAGCCGCATTTTTCGCACTGGTCGCCGTAAGCTCCATCGTTGCCGCACTTCGGGCATTGCCCTACAATGTAACGGTCGGCAAGGAATTGTTTGGCTTCTTCGTCATAATATTGTTCCGATGTTTTCTCAATAAATTTCCCGTCATCGTATAATTTCCGGAAAAAATCCGCCGCTGTTTTATGGTGGATTTCCGAAGTAGTGCGCGAATAAATATCGAACGAAATGCCGAAACGCTCGAACGAATCTTTAATGATAAGATGATATTTATCGACAATATCCTGCGGCGTAACGCCTTCTTTGCGCGCCTTTATAGTTATGGGAACGCCATGTTCATCGGAGCCGCCGATAAACAGCACGTCGCGACCGCGAAGCCGCAGATAGCGCACATAAATATCGGCAGGAACATACACGCCGGCAAGATGCCCGATATGCACAGGACCATTGGCATAAGGCAAAGCCGATGTAACAAGATAACGTTTGTAATCGTTGTTCATAGTAAAAAATTGAAGCACAAAAGTACGAAAAAAATAGGACTTCTGCGTAATGCGTGGAGCATTGATAAATTTTCGGAAAAAAATGCAAAAATAATTTGTGCATTTTTTTTATCTACAAATTTATTTTTTGTACATCTGTAAAAAGTAGCTGTCTGAATGGGAAATATTATTCATATAGATAAGGATATTTTAAGCGGTACGCCCGTTTTTTGGGGTACGCGTGTTCCGGTCAAAAACTTGTTTGATTATTTGGAAACACAAGCTTCCATAGATGATTTTTTAGCGGATTTCGATACAGTAAAAAAAGAACAAGTTATTTGCGTATTAGAATTAAGTCATAAATCATAAGTTAAAAAACTTGGCGCCGAAAAAAGAGTCTCTAAATCCGTAAATAAGTAAATCTGTAAATCCTTATTATTCCCGTGTGCCGCCATACAGCATTGCTATACCACCGGAAAGACTTTGGTACTGCGTATCCTTAAAACCCGCTTGCTGCAACAGTTGCAGAAAATCGTTGCATTGCGGGAATTGGCTTACCGACGCCGGCAAATAACGGTATGCCGTGCGGTGTTTGGAAAATAAGCGTCCTATCAACGGCAAGGCGAAATGAAAATAAAAGCGGTACAGTTGTTTTACCGGAAAGCGGGCAGGCGAAGCAAATTCCAGGATAGCAATGATGCCGCCGGGTTGCAGCACACGGTACATTTCCTGTAATCCTTTGGACAGGTTTTCAAAATTGCGCACGCCAAATGCTACGGTTACCGCATGGAATGCGCCCGCAGGAAAAGGCAATGCTTCCGCAGGAGCCCGGAGCCAATGGATAGCAGGCAGTGGATTGCGTCCCGTGTCCCATGCTCCGCCGGTCGTTTTCCGTTTGGCTATTTCCAACATTCCTCCGGAAATATCTACAGCGGTAATGGCGGCGCGGGTTTGGCGGTGCAGCGCAATAGCTAAATCGCCGGTGCCGGTAGCCACGTCTAAAATTGTAGCGGGATGTTGTTGCGCCACCTGCCGCACTAACTTTTTCCGCCACCGCCTGTCAATATTCAACGACAGGAAATGATTGAGGAAATCGTAATGCGGTGCAATATCGTCGAACATGGCGGCAATGCGGGCAGCGTTCTTATCAAGGGATAGCGGCATGAATAGCGGGTGAAAATTATTTTCCGGCAGTTCCTGATCCGTTTGGTTAAGGGGTTTCCGGCTGTTTAACGTTGCATGATTTTTCCTAACGAATTATCGTAAATTTCTTTCCAGTCGTTCACGAATCCGAAGGATACGTCGTCAATACGCAATTCTTTTTTGGTAACGTGCCCCAAAGTAGTAACAGGCGTTTTTTGCTGGTACATATAATCTACAAACAGCACTTCCATTTTCGGCGATACCGAAACCACCACGCGGCTTTGCGACTCGCCGAATAAAAAGGCGTCTTCGCGGATATCCGAATCGGTAGTAATGTCAAAGCCCAACCCGTTGGGCATAGCCGATTCCAGCAGGGTAATAAATAACCCGCCATCGGACACATCGTGCGCGCTTGCTACCAATCCCCTGCGGATAGCGCCTAACAAGGTTTTCTGCACTAACAGTTCTTCGTCTGCATCAAAGTACGGCGCAGGCGATTCCTTGACGCCGTGATAGCTGTATAAGTACTCCGACGAAGCAATATCATCGCGCGAACTGCCGAGAAGGTAAATCATGTCGCCTTTGTTGCGGAACGCAAGCGTTGTCTGGTGCGCCTTAGCGGTCAATATCCCCAACATGCCAATCACCGGCGTGGGAAATACGGCTTCGGTTTTACCTTTTATTTCGTATTGATTATAAAAACTTACATTCCCGCCGGTAACAGGGGTTCCCAGCTTTTCGCACATACGTCCCATGCCTTTAACGGCATGCACAAACTGCCAGTATACTTCGGGATTATAGGGATTGCCGAAGTTCAGGCAATTGGTGATAGCGCAAGGCTCAGCGCCGGAACAAACCACATTACGGGCAGCTTCAGCCACAGCAATCATCGCGCCGGTTTCTGGGTCGGCTTTCACGTAGCGGCTGTTACAATCGGTGGCGAGCGCCAATGCGCGGTTGGTTTCCTTGATGTTCACAATCGCCGCGTCCGACGGGCAGTTCGTACTCATGTTCACGGTACGCACCATCGAATCGTATTGCTCATATACCCACCGCTTGCTTGCAATATTCGGATGACTTGCCAATGCCAACGCCACTGTTTTCAGGTCGTCCGGCGGCGGCACGGAATCAATAGTAAATTTTTTCCATTGCTTGAAATATGCCGGTTCTTTGTATTCGCGTTCATACACCGGCGCTCCGCCGCCCAGTACCAGCGAGGCTGCCGGCACGTCGGCGACCAATTCGCCGCGGTAATAAAACAGTAATTTATCTTCGGGAATGACTTCGCCGATAATCCGGCAAGCCAAATCCCACTTCTTAAATATCGCTTCAACAGTTGCCTCTTTTCCCTTCTGTACGACTACCAGCATACGTTCCTGCGATTCGGACAACAGGATTTCCCATGCTTCCATGTTGGTTTGCCGCATCGGCACTTTGTCCAAATCAATGCGCATACCGCAACCGCCGCGTTCGCTCATTTCGGAAGTGGAGCAAATGATGCCGGCAGCGCCCATGTCTTGCATCCCTACTACAGCGCCGCTTTGGATGAGTTCCAGCGAAGCTTCGAGCAACAGTTTTTCCATGAACGGGTCGCCCACCTGAATGGAGGGAATATCGTTCGCCGAATCTTCCGTGATATTTGCCGATGCAAAAGTCGCGCCGTGAATACCGTCTTTGCCAGTAGCAGAGCCCACAATATACACCGGGTTTCCGTTGCCTTTGGCGGTGGCTGAAATGGTTTCGCCTTTGCGTACCAACCCTACGGACATGGCGTTTACCAACGGATTGACGTCATAGCAATCATCGAAAGCCACTTCGCCGCCAACAACCGGCACGCCAAAGCAATTGCCATAGTGGCTAATTCCTTTGACCACGCCATTGACCAGCCATTTGGTATGTTCGTCATCCGGGCTGCCAAAACGCAATGAATTAAGTTGCGCTACCGGGCGCGCACCCATCGTGAAAATATCGCGGTTGATACCGCCTACGCCGGTTGCCGCTCCCTGCACCGGTTCTACTGCGCTCGGATGATTGTGCGATTCGATTTTAAATGCACATGCCCAACCGTCGCCGACGTCTACCAGTCCGGCATTTTCTTCGCCGGCTTCAGCCAGAATGTGTTTACCTTTCTTGGGTAATGTTTTCAACCATTTGATAGAATTTTTATACGAAGCATGTTCGCTCCACATAGCCGCATAAATACTAAGTTCCGTATAATTCGGCGCACGCCCGAGCAGTTCTTTTACCTTGTCCAGTTCTTCGGGTAATAATCCGATTTCTTTTGCTGCGTTGTAAAGTTCCGTATCTTTCATTTGTTTAGTTTTTATAGCTATTCCTAATTCTTAATTTTTAATTCCTGAGGATAGTTTGTTCCCTGTGGGGTCCCACAGAAATAATTTGTACCGGCACACCGGTTTCTTTTTCGATAAAACGGATGTACGTCATCAACTCAAACGGCAGTTCTTCTTCTTTACGCATGCCGCTTACCGACCGTTTCCAGCCGTTAAATTCTTTGTAAACCGGTTCTATGGGTTCGTTGGTTTCGAAAGGCAACTGTTGCGTTTTTTTTCCATTGATTTTATAAGCAACCGCTACTTTAACCGTATCGAAAGTATCCAGCACATCGGCTTTGGTGATGATTAGCTGCGTAACGCCGCTAATCATTACGGCATACTTGAGCGCGACAAGGTCAAGCCAGCCGGTACGGCGCGGACGACCGGTAGTCGCGCCGAATTCATGACCAATCCGGCGAAGGCGTTCACCGGTCTCATTATTTAATTCAGTGGGGAAAGGACCGCTGCCTACGCGCGTACAGTAAGCCTTGAAGATGCCGAACACGCCGCCGATTTTTCCCGGCGCAATGCCCAGTCCGGTGCATACTCCGGCACATACGGTGTTCGACGAAGTAACAAACGGATACGAACCGAAATCAATATCAAGCAGCGAACCCTGCGCGCCTTCCGCCAAAATCTTCTGCGAACTGGCGAGCGCTTCGTTGATTACATATTCGCTTTCGATAAGCGTAAACTTCTTTACCTCTTCGATGCTTTGCAGCCATTTTTTTTCATAATCCGCTACATTATATTCAAAGTCGAATTGCTTGAGAAACTCAAGGTGTTTTTGCTTCAACGCTTCGTAGCGTTCCTTAAAGGCGGGCGACAGGATATCGCCTATGCGTAAGCCGTTGCGGCCGGTCTTGTCCATATACGCCGGACCGATGCCTTTCAACGTAGAGCCGATTTTCGTTTTCCCTTTCGCCGCTTCCGAAGCCGCATCAATAATACGATGCGTGGGAAGGATAAGATGTGCGCGCCGGGCAATCATCAAGCGTTCATAGACCGGCACGCCCAATTTTTTCAACTGCGATGCTTCTTCCACAAAAATCACCGGATCGATGACCACGCCGCTGCCAATGATATTGGTAACTTTTTCGTGGAAAATGCCCGACGGAATGGTATGCAATACAAATTTTTTATCATCAAATTCGAGCGAATGCCCGGCATTAGGCCCGCCCTGAAAGCGCGCAATGATAGAATAAGACGGCGTCAGTACGTCCACAATTTTCCCCTTCCCTTCGTCGCCCCATTGCAGGCCGAGTACTACATTTACTTTCATAAAATATGTTTTTGTTTATTTACAAATGTACGCATTTTTTTACTTTTACCTGTACTGAAAAAATTTGCAGGAAAAAATATTTTATTCCTGTTTTTTCATCGCTTAACGCCGGATATATACAATTTTTTTCCCGGCAAAAAAAGCGGCGGGAAACCATTGGCTGACGGGCGCAACCGTTACCGCAGCAGGCGCAATGGAATACCGGGAAACGGCGCCGGCGATTTCGTCCGCAAGGTCGCCGCCCTTCAGGCAAATAATGCCATTGGGCAAACTGTGTGCGCCGCCGGCGTTGATTTTATCCCATACCCAGCCAACAAACGCCGGCAAGGCAGTAACAGCGCGGCTTACCACAAAATCAAATTTTCGGGCAATGGTTTCGACGCGGGCATGAACAGCCGTAACATTTTGCAACCGCAGGCTATCGGCTACCGCCTGCACAACGGTTATTTTTTTACCGGTAGAATCTGCCAGCGTAAAATGGGCGCCGGGAAAGAGAATTGCCAGCGGGATACCCGGAAAACCGCCCCCCGTACCCGCATCCAGCACGCTTGCGCCCGGCTGGAAATGGATAAATTTGGCAATGGCTAACGAATGGAGGACATGATGCAAATTGATTTGCGCTACATCCTTGCGCGAAATGACATTGATACGCGCATTCCATCCGGCATAAAGCGGCGCCAGTTGCGCCAGTTGCGCCGACTGTTGTTCCGTGAGCGCCGGAAAAAATTCCTTAAAACAAGCTGTATCCTCTACCGCCACGTTTGTTTGTTCCTGAATTTAGCGATGAAAATAAGAAAAATATAATAAAACGGATAACAGATATCCCATAGCCAGAGTATGGACAGCAATCCTTTTTCGCCCAAGCGGCGTTGCGCGCGGGCAAACAAAATAACCTGAACGGTAAAACGAATAACCAGCATCGCTGTCAATGCCAACAGCACGATATAATTTTCACATAACACTACTGCCGTCGCTACAATACCGGCGAAAAATAATAAGCGGAACAGGGCTTCCCCCAATGCCGGATAGTGCGGCCCGCGTGCAGACAAATCCAACGAGCGCAATTCATTTGCGCGGTGGCGTAACCAGTTGCCGGTGGAGTAATGCAGGGTGCTGACGGTAGTTGCTTCGCTGCCCAATGCCACTGCCGTATTCGTGTGGGTTGCCGTTTTATTGATGAAAACAATATCTTCCCGCAGGCCGTTGGTTACGCGCATATCAAAACCTTTGTTGGAAAAAAACAGGGGCTTGCGGTAAGCCATGTTACTGTGCATACCCATATATGCCTTGCGCAACAAGGCTTTTCCGAGTACGTGCAGGGCTTGCATGAAATGGTCGGCACGCATCCATAGCGTTGTATTTGCCAGCCGGGTGTAGCCAATCACGATGTCTTTCCGTTCCGTAAAATACCGCTGCATGGATTGCAGCCATTGGTTTCCGGATGGATAACAATCGGCGTCGATGAACAGCAGCAAATCATATTTCGCCGCTTTGACGCCGACGCCTAAAGCCATTTTTTTGTTATGGCGGAATTTTTCATCCTTCACAATCGTGCGGAACACCAAGCGGGGATGAGCGCCCTGCATGGACGCCAGCAAAATCTCCGTATCGTCATCCGACCCGTCATTGACTGCCACTACCTCAAATTCGGGGTAGTCCTGCGTCAAAATGAGCGGCAAGGTTTTTTGCAACAATTCGCATTCATTGCGCGCCGAAAGGATAATGGAAACCGGCAACTGTTCGCCGGTTACCGGCTGGATACTTATCCGCTGGAACGCTACACGCCCGAATACCCGCAACCAGTAAATCAATTCTGTCACGAACAGTACTGATACCACAGCCAACAGCAACAGTTCTTCGACAGCAAAAACAGAAAGGATTATATCCATGTAATTAAAATTAGGTACAAATGTACAACTTTTTTTCTTATCCCGGTTGCGTGCAGTATTTGGACTTACCGGATTTCAGAATTTAAAGATTTCAGGATTTGAAGATTTAAAGATTGCGTGATGCATAAATCATAAGGGGAAAGCCGGCTGGCGCGGCAACTAATGTGAAGATGTGAAGATGTGGAAATGTGGCTGGCGCGGCAGCTTGAATCTGTAAAAATTGTTTATCTTTGTAGCCGGAAAATCTTTAACTGATGAAAAAATTACATTTATTCCTGCTTTTATTAGCCCTGTCCACATTTCCTTTCGCGCCATTGGACGCCCAGCCGAATAAAAGGGCTTTGCGCGGGGTATGGATTGCCACCGTCGCCAATATCGACTGGCCTGCCAAACCCGGGCTGCCGGTAGCGCAACAACAGGCGGAAATGGTTGCCCTGTTGGACAAGGTGAAAGCCTGCCACATGAATACCGTCGTTTTACAGATACGCCCTACCGCCGATGCGTTTTATATTTCCGCATTAGAGCCGTCCAGCTACTGGCTTACCGGCGAACAGGGCGCAGAGACAGGCTACGACCCGTTGCAGTTCGCCATTGACGAATGCCATAAACGCGGGCTGTATATCCATGTTTGGCTCAATCCCTACCGCATCACGAATGATACGGTTGTACATAATAAGTATGCCCCCGCCCACGTCATCCGCCAACATCCGGAATGGATGGTTACCTATGGCAGCGGGCAATATTTCAATCCCGGTCTGGACGAGGTGCGGGCGTTCACCTGCCGGGTGGTGGAAGACATCGTGCGCCGCTACGATATAGACGCCGTGCACATGGACGATTATTTTTATCCTTACAAAATCAAGGGGAAGGAATTTCCCGATTCGCTCACATTTGCGGAGCATCCGCGCGGGTTTACCAGCAGGGAAGATTGGCGGCGGGACAATGTCAACCGCATTATCAGGGAAATTAACGAAACCATTAAATCCGTAAAACCCTGGGTGGAATTTGGCGTTTCGCCGTTTGCTATTTGGCGAAATCAGGCGGAAGACCCCCGCGGCTCGGCAACGAAAGGGGGAACGACGAATTATGACGGTCTGTATGCCGATATACTGCTTTGGCAGGCGCAGGGGTGGATAGATTATGTGTTGCCGCAGTTATATTTTCACATCGGTTTCCCGGTGGCTGATTATGCAGTGCTTGCCGACTGGTGGTCGCAGTACAGCTATGGGACTACCGTGTATGCCGGGCTGGCGCCGTACAGGATTTCCAAAAAGTCGCCGCAAAAGGAATGGCGTAGCAAAAAGGAAATACTCCGGCAAATCCGCCGGAACAGCGAGGATCCGAATTTGAAAGGCGAAATTTATTTCAGTGCGAAATCATTGTTCCGTAACCCCGACGTGGGTTTGGAAAAACGGCTGCCGAAGAAGGAATACCGTACGTGGAGCATTGCGCCGGAAAATAACCGTATTGCCCGCATTGCGCCGGAGAGCCCGTCGGGAGTAGTCCTGCAAGCGGTGAACGGGCAGGAGGTACGTTTGCAGTGGGAGCGGGGGGAAAACGCCAAACGGTTTGTGGTGTATAAATTCAAGCGGAACCAGCCGGTCAATTTGGATAATCCCGCCGCCATTGTCGCGGTTACGGGCTTAACGGAGGTAACGCTGCCCTGCAAAAGCCGCTGCCTGAAAAAATACCGCTTCGGCGTTACCGCCCTCAGCCCTTCCCATACGGAAAGCGCAGTGGTGTTTTTTGATTAGTCGAATGTTGAAAACCGGCTGCCGCGGCTGGCGAGTTAAGAACTAAGAGTTAAGAGTTAAGAATTGGGCTGCCGGCGTCAGCCAATTAGTCACATTAAATAATTAGTCACATTAGCACATTAAGCACATGGTTATCGGAATTGACCTGGGCGGGACAAAAATAACCGGAGCGGTTTTCGACCGCAAAGGAACGGTTCTCTGTAAGCAATCCGCATTGCTGGAGCGGCGGCAGGGGGCGGAAGCCGGCGCGTTAGTCCGGGAAATTATCGCCCAACTTATCGCGCTGCACGGGGCGGAAGAGGAACATATCGCCGCTATCGGCATTTGCGTGCCCGGCATAGCCAACAGCAAGACCGGCAAAGTATGGGCGCCAAATATCGCCGGTTGGGAAGATTATCCCTTGCAACAGGAATTGGAAGCCTCTTTCCGCACGGCGCAGGTGCACATAGCCAGCGACCGTACCTGTTATATCCTCGGCGAAGCTTGGAAAGGCGCGGCACAGGATTGCCGCAATGCGCTGTTCATTGCCGTCGGCACCGGCATCGGGCTGGGCATTTTGGCGGATGGACGGGTACTTCACGGACATGGGGATATCGTGGGCGCCACCGGCTGGATGGCGCTGGAAACGCCCTACCGGGAAGAATATGCCACTTACGGTTGTTTTGAAAGCCACGCTTCGGGGAACGGTATTGCCCGGCAAGCGCAACGGATATGCGAAGAAAACCGCCTGTTCAAGGAAAGCGTCCTTTACCGTACAACGCCCACGTCTATTACGGCGCAGGACGTGTTTCATGCTTATGAACAAAACGATCCTTTGGCGGCGTATGTCCTGAATAAAGCCATCACGATGTGGGGCATGGCTTCGGCGAATTTGGTCAGCCTCTTTAATCCCGAAAAAATCCTTTGGGGCGGCGGCGTTTTCGGACATGCTATCCGTTTTTTAAGCCGCATTTATGAGGAAGCTTGCCGCTGGGCGCAACCGGTCGCTATAAAGCAAGTGCGGTTTGAAGTTTCTCAATTGGGCGGCGACGCCGGATTGTATGGCGCGGGGCGTTTGGCTTTAATGAATGTTGAATAAAAAAATACTGTAAACATGGTTAACGAATACAATAAAACGTTGGTTTTTATAGCCGGTTGTGCGGGACTGGCTTTTTTCGGGGTTACGATGCTGGCTTTGGGACCTGTGCTTTCGCATTTGAGCGAAGGCGCAAACGCCTTGCCGGCGACCCTGTCTATCGGGATTATTATCGGCACGGTCATCTTTGGTCCAGTAGTAGACAAATTCGGTTATAAAGGATTATTGGTTACCGGTTCGGTCTTGGCGTTATGCGGAATTCAGGGGCTGGCTCATTTAACGGTGATATCGCTTCTTCATATATCCATGTTGATGCTGGGCATTGGCGGCGGCATCCTCAATGGCGAAACCAATGCGCTGGTGGCGGCAATTTATGACGACAAAACGCGCGGCGGACGATTGAGCGTGCTCGGCGCTTTCTACTGTATCGGCGCACTGTTGTGGACATTGCTGAATTATTTTATAAAAGATAACTATACTTTACCGCTCAATACCATATCGGCGATAATGGTGGTATTTATCGTATTTTTTATGTTGATACGGTTTCCGCAGCCCCAACCGTATAATAGCGTATCTGCCTCGAAAACGTTGGGCTTATTGAAATATCCGGCATTGCTCCTTTTTGCTTTCCTGCTGTTTTTCCAAAGCGGGTTTGAAGGCATTAGCGGCAATTTTACCATACGGTTTTTGGAAAATACACAAAATATGGCTGCGGATGCGGCAACACTTTCCCTCACATGGTTTACGATAGGAATGCTCACCGGGCGTTTGCCGATGGGTTTCCTGATGAAAAAATTGAGCGGCAGTACAACGCTTTGCCTGTACCTGTGCGTAGCTTTTGCCGGCGTAGCGCTTCTTTATTTTGCCTCTTCAACAGGAAGCGTATATGCGGCTACTGCGTTAATTGGATTGGGCGTAGGCGCAACCTATCCCGTAGTATTTAATTACCTCGGCGGCACATTCAAAGAACTGTCAGGAACGGTGTTTTCCATTGCTATTTTTATTGGATTGTGCGGCCAGTTTATTTTCAATAAAGGAATCGGCGTGTTGTTTGACAGGGCGCAGTTCGGCTATTTTCCCGCCGCATTGGCTTTTGCCGTAGTGATGATGTTAATTTTATTACCGGTAGCAAAAAGCAAACTCAAAAAATAAAACAATTTAAAAACTCAAAAAAATGTTAGCATTAGAATGGTTAGCAAATGCCCGCGGCATTATGCAAAAAATTGAAAACACCCAGTTGGAAAACATCCGGAAAGCGGCGTTGGCTATGGCAGACAGCATCGGCTCGAATCACTGGGTACACACGTTCGGTTGTGGCCATGCCACTATTCCCGTAGAGGAAATGTATCCCCGTATAGGCGGTTTTGTGGGCTTCCACCCGATAGTGGAACTGCCGATGACTTTCTTTACCGGCATCACCGGGCAAATGGGTATTCACCAGTTCCTGTTCCTCGAACGCGCCGAAGGATACGGTAACGCTATTATGAAATCCTACAATTTTAGCGACAAGGATTGTATCTGGATTTTTTCCCACACCGGCATCAACAATGTAAATATTGATGTGGCGTTGAAAGCGAAAGAACTGGGGTTAAAAGTCATTGTTTACGGTTCTGCCGCCGAAGCAAAAGGCAAAACAACGCGCCACCCCAGCGGAAAAACCCTGTTTGAGCTGGCAGATATCGTGGTGGATTCATGTGTGCCGGTGGTGGATGCTTCGGTTCCGTTAAAAAACCACCAGGATAAGGTCGGGCCTGTCTCCACGCTTGCCTTTGTTACATTGGTGTGGATGACTATTACCACCGTAGCGGAAATTTTGGCGGACAGGGGCGTTAAGCTCTACATTCACCCGTCGCACAATGTGCCGGGCGATACGACCGCCCATGAACGCTTGGACGCCTGCCTTGCCGAATACAAAAAACGCGTCGCCACGATTTAAATGTCTGATGCAGTATAAAACCTGTCAATATTTACAAGCTATGTATCCTTTCAACTTTTCCCCACTTTTCCCCCCTGCGGACTTGTCGGTGGCTACGTATGGACGGGTAAAAGGACAGCCGTACGCATTTGCCGTATTGCCCTGGGGCGCGACCGAGCCGCATAATTACCACTTGCCTTACTTGACAGATGCTTATTTGGCGCATGCCATTGCAGTGGATGCGGTGGGCAAAGCCTGGACGCAGTATGGCGTGCAGGGCATGGTGTTGCCGGTTATTCCTCTGGGGGCGCAGAATCCGGGACAGCGTGAACAGCCGTTTTGCCTGCATGCCCGTTATGAAACGCAGAAAGCCGTGTTGAACGATATTGTTGCGTCGTTGCATGGACAGGGTATTACGCTCCTTGTTATCATGAACGGGCATGGCGGCAACAGCTTCAAGCCGATGATTCGCGACCTGTCGATAGATTATCCGCAGATGGTTATTGCCCTTTGCGACTGGTTTGCCGTAGAACCGCAGGAAGGTTACTTTGAGTACAAAGACGACCATGCCGGTGAAATGGAAACCTCAGTGATGATGCATTACTATCCGGGACTGGTGGCATTGGAAACTGCCGGCAGCGGGGAAAGCCGTTCGTTCCACATTGAATCGTTGAATAAAAAAGTAGCATGGTTGCCCCGCGATTGGGCTAAAACCTCTGTGGATACGGGCGTCGGCAACCCGTCCAAAGCTTC
>JAITKG010000158.1 GCA_031278495.1 Prevotellaceae bacterium
TTCCAACGATTGCACAATGCCTTCGACGTGCCGCACCATTTCGTCCAATGCGCTATATGAGTCCTGCGGCAGGCGGAATTGCACAATTTCAACCTTGTCGAACTGGTGCAGCCGGTTCAAACCGCGCACATCCTTTCCGTACGAGCCGGCTTCGCGCCGGAAACAGGGCGTGTAAGCCGTCAGTTTGATGGGCAATTCTGTGGCGTTGAAAATCACATCGCGGTAAATATTGGTTACCGGCACTTCGGCGGTAGGTATCAAATAAAAATTGTCGACGCCCACATGGTACATTTGCCCTTCCTTGTCGGGCAAGTTCCCGGTGCCAAACCCCGACGTTTCATTGACCATCAGCGGCGGCTGCACTTCGGTGTAGCCCGCAGCCGTGTTACAATCCAGAAAATACGCAATGAGCGCGCGTTGCAACCGTGCGCCTTTGCCTTTATACACCGGAAATCCTGCGCCGGTCAGTTTCACGCCTGAATCGAAATCAATGATGTCATATTTTTTCGCCAGTTCCCAATGCGGCAGTTTTTGCAGCAATGCCGGTTTTTCGCCGCCTTCGCGAACAATTACATTGTCTTCTGCCGTGCGGCCGGGAGGCACTTGTCCGGCGGGTAAATTCGGCAACTGCACCAATAAACCGTTCAATTTTTTCCCGGTTTCTGCCAATTGTTGCTCCAGCGTTTTCGACTGTTCCTTGAGCGTCGCGGTTTGCTGCTTGGCAGCTTCGGCAGCTTCTTTATTGCCTTGTTGCATCAGCTCGCCGATTTGCCGCGCCACCGCATTTTGTTCCGCCAGATTATTATCCAACGAAGTTTGCAGGGCTTTGCGTTCGTCATCGGCAGCTATGATTTGCTGTACGCAGGACGCCGCGTCAAAATTTTTTACTTTCAATCGTTCGATTACATAGCCGGGTTGCTCGCGGATAATTTTCAATGTAAGCATATCTCTATATTCGTTTAAATTCGTGTAATTCGCATAATAAAAAACTCCCGAACCCACCGCGCGGCACGTTCAGGAGATACTGTGTTTATCTGCTACCGGACGGCTACGCCACCACCGGCAACACCGATACGTAAGATTTATTATTTCTTTTTTTGCGGAAACTCACCGTGCCGTCAACCAGCGCAAACAGGGTATGGTCTCGACCGATACCCACATTGTCGCCCGGATAATGTACCGTGCCGCGTTGCCGTACCAATATATTCCCGGCTTTCGCTACCTGTCCGCCGAATAATTTTACGCCTAAACGTTTGCTGTGTGATTCGCGCCCGTTCTTGGAACTGCCGACGCCTTTCTTATGTGCCATAATTTTTTACTTTTAATTTGCTGTGTTTAATTCGCCGCTACAATTTCATCAATTTGAATTTGCGTTAGTGATTGGCGGTGTCCGTTCTTTTTCTTGTAACCTTTGCGGCGTTTCTTTTTGAAGACAATCACTTTGCCGCCTTTCACATTTTGAAGGATAGTTGCATTCACAACCGCGCCTTCTACTACCGGCGTGCCAACTTTCACATCGCCTTCATTGCCGGTGAGCAATACTTTATCGAAACGCACTTTGTCGCCTTCTGCGCCTTCGAGGCGATGAACAAAAATTTTTTTACCCGGTTCTACGTTGAACTGAAAACCTGCAATATCAACAATTGCATACATAATGTTAATTTTTAAAATTCCGGCGGTAAGCGGCGTTGCCGGGCAACGCGCTTAAATCATAGCTTAGCAGCCGTGTATGTTTCCGATAGTGTTTTTTAAAATCGGGCTGCAAAGATACAACTTTTTTTTAATATAAAAAATTTAAGTAAAAAATTTGTGGATAAAAAATTAGTTTTATATTCGCGGCGTTAATATGCTTCTTTGACATGTTGGAATTGATATATTAACAATATGTCACGTCCTGAAATCTCACCATTGCGGTACGATGACCTGTTTCCGGCTGACGGTATATGCGCCGAAAAAGCCCAATGCACCGCCTTGAATATTGGACGGCATATTAGCCGGAGGACCGGCGAATAAAGGATTTCCGCCGCTGATTTCTAACTGGGCGGCGCGAATAAATTCAAAATAGCCGGGCGCCAGCGTATTCAATTCGGCAGTGAGGGTATCGCCCGGTTGCAGGGCTATTCGCTCGCCATTGTGCCACCGCATGGATTCCGTGATTACATAAGACAATGCCGGGAAACTGATATATTGCCCTTCGGCGGCATAGTCGCCAAAGTTATTGATAAAATACATCCACAACTGTTCGCTGTACCATATCTCCCGTCCGCTTGTTTGGTGGATATATAAATGTACGCCGAAATTATTCGGACCCGGCAAATCCTGGAAATGCACCATCAGCATCCATGGCGGTTTGACGCTGCCCCAGTTGATAGACGCCAGGGTAACGTTGTCCAGCACGTGCATTTCCGGCATAATGGTGGATGCGGTGTAATGTTCGGCGACGCCGTCTTCGTCGAAATCCAGCCACACATCAAGCGTATAAGTTTCGCCGCTCACGCCGTAGAAAGAAGGATCGGTAAAATAATCCCCGTCGCCCGCCGGTTGCAATGCTACGCCGTTTATTTTCACAATCGCGTTGGAATACGTTAATTGTTGCTCTTTCCCGAAGTAAGCAGCCGTGCGGCGCACCTGTATTTTATGAGCGGTCGTGTCAGTCGTGAGGTAACCGGTAATCACTAAACGCGGCGTAATATAACCGGAGGTGATGTCCATCCGCTCGATGCAGGCATTGCACAACAACCCACAGATAACAGTGAAGCCCGTAATAAATCGTATTTTCATAATTCCTGATTTTTGGTTTCTAATTTTCCTTGATACACATTCCCCTTTATTCCCTACTCCTGATTCCAAATTTAATATTGTAGCTGATCGATGGCACGACGCCGAACAGATAAGTCATCTGGGCATATTGGCTGCCGTCCGCATTGTCTGTGCGGAACGAAATGATCCAGGGATTTTTCTTGCCATACAAATTATAGACGGAAATATTCAATTCATGCGTCCATTTTCTATGGGGGCGCAACTTTCCCAACTGTATGGTAAGCGAAGCATCCATGCGGTGATAGGCGGGAAAGCGGTAAGTATTCCGTTGCGTGTACACCGGAATACGGTTAGCGCCGAATTCATAATAAGCCTCCGGAAAAGTTACCGGCTGCCCCGTAGCATAAATCCAGTTGAGCGACGCCGACAACCGTTTGGAAATATCATACGACAGGACAATATTTATATTATGCGGTTTGTCATACGGCGCCGAATAAGGCTTCCCGTCGTTGATGCCGTCAATCGTGCGGAACGCGCGCGACCATGTATAACTTACCCAGCCGTGTATTTTCCCTTTACTTTTCCGTACCATCAGTTCAACGCCGTAATTCATGCCGCTGCCGGTACGAATTTCCGTTTCCACTATATCATTCGCCAGCACTTGCGGGTGGTCTTTGAAATCTATGACATGGTTCAGTTTTTTATAATACACTTCGAGCGATGTTTCCAATGCGTTGTCAAAAAAATTGGCAAATACGCCGGCGGCTGTTTGCTGCGCCGTTTCCGGTTTTATACTCAAGTTCGACGGCACCCATATATCCAGCGGCGATCCGGCGGTGGACATCGTAAGCAGGTGCACATACTGCTCCGTGCGCGAATACGACGCTTTCACCGACCACTGGCCGTTGAATGCCCACACGGCGCCTATGCGCGGCTCGACGCCATAATAATGATTGTAGAACCGTCCCGCCGCCACCTGCACCGTATCGCCCGTCGCCACTGCATACTGGTCGTTAATGCGGTAATCGGTTGTCGGACCGATGTTGTCAAACCGCGTAACGCGCAAGCCGTATTTCAATGTCAAATGTTCCGATATCCGCCGCTGGTCGGCTAAATACAGGGAATTTTCCCATGCCTGTTTTTTGGCTATATGTATAAAATATTCATTGCCGTTGGGCAAGATACCCCGTCCGTCGCCCGGTGCAAAACGGTGGAACGTGCTGTGGTAGCCGAAACGGAAGTTATTGTCTTCGCCGTAGGAATATATAAAATCGGCGCGCAGGCCGTTATCAATAATATTGGCGTCCCACAAGCCCGTCAGCGCCGATGTGGTAGCTTCCATGTGATAATCGTACGAACTGCCGAGTATTTCCACATGCGAAAAAAGGTTATCCGAAAACAAATGCTTCCATCGCAAGGTGTACGCCATATTGCTAAAATTCATCCCGATGTCGTTATTCTTAAATACGTCGCGGCCGTAGTACCCGGTGAACGAAAGAAAATCAGCAGCGCCTATGCGGGCTTGTATTTTAGCATTCACATCCGAGAAATGAATATCCACATTCCGTATATTTTCTTCTGCAGCCAACGGAAGGAAGAGGTCGGCGTATGTCCGGCGTCCTGCCAACAGGAAAGTAACCCTGTCGGACAATATGGGACCTTCCACCAGCAGGCGGCTTGCAATGATTCCTATTCCTGCCGACACGCCCCAGTCCGGCGCGCCTTCCCGCGCCGTCACATCCAGCAACGACGAAAGCCGCCCGCCGTGCGATGCGGGAATATCGCCTTTATACAATGAAATGTCGCCTACCGCATCATTATTGAATACCGAGAAGAAACCCATGAGGTGCGAAGCGTTGTAAATAGTAGCATCTTCAAAAAGTATCAAATTCTGGTCGGGGCTGCCGCCGCGCACGCTAAAGCCGGAAGTTCCTTCACTGGTTGCCTGCACGCCCGGCAACAGTTGTATGGCTTTCAAAATATCCACTTCTCCCATGAGCGACGGAATTTGCCGGATTTGTACGCTGCTTAATTTTTCCAGTCCCATTTCCGGTCGGACGACGTTAATATTGGGCTGCCTTGACGTCACAACGACCTCGTCCAGATTGATGCTTTCTTCTTCCAATTGAAAATGGATAACCGTGTCGCGCCGCAAATCAACGGTTAGAAACTGTTCTTTATGCCCGATATATGTTACAAGAATCGTATGCACGCCTGCCAGCAAAGAAAATTTATATTGTCCGTCTATGCCGGTTTGCGCGCCGGCAGCCGCTTTTTGTACAAAAACAGTTGCTCCTGCCAGCGGTTCTTTTCCATTACTCACCGTTCCGGTAATATTTACATTTCGTTGCGCAACAGCATTAAAAGGCAGGAAGAAAGAAAGAAATATTATATAAGATATATTTTTCAATAGCATAAAATTAAAATGTAAATATAAATAAAAAAAGGAGAACCGGGTAGGTTCTCCTTTATTTTTCTTGATAGAAGGCGCTTACTTAACAAGACTGTTAAGTTCTGCACCAGCTTTGAATTTGACTACCTTGCGAGCAGCAATTTTGATAGTAGCGCCTGTACGGGGATTACGGCCTGTACGCGCGCTGCGTTTAGCAACGGAGAAAGAGCCAAAACCTACCAAGGCAATACGATCACCTTTTTTCAACGAAGCTGCAGTAACGCCAATGAAAGCGTCTAATCCGCGTTTAGCGTCAGCTTTTGTCAAACCTGCTTTTTTAGCAATAGCATCAATTAATTCTGCTTTGTTCATAATTGTAATTTTTAAATTAAGTGAATAATTAGTGTTTAATTATAAGTGTTTAAACTTTCATGGTGCAAATGTACAGTATTCTTTATATTTTTCAAAATTTTTTTTCATTTTTTTTTCCACTCAACCTGTTATTTTACATCAAAATCCATATTATTTTTAATTATAAGCAAGTCATAATAAGTATTTTAAGCGTTTAACAAGTGGGTTAAAAAAAATTTCCTTATTTTTTCATTTTTTTTTCAATTTGTATAACTACACGGGCTTTTTACAGTATTTTCCCGGTGTTTGGCAGGGCGTACTTATTATAAAAAGTCCGCCTTGAAATATATATACAATTAAAAATACTGCATTTATTTTTTCTCTATTCCTTTTTTCTGTTTACGCCCGTACAAGTCATATACAATAGGCGTACCTACAAATAACGTTGCGTAAATACTTGCCAGGATACCGACGATTAACGCTACCGAAAATCCACGGATAACTTCGCCGCCGAAAATTGCAATGGCGATCAATACTACCAATGTAGATACGCTGGTGTTCACGGTGCGCGCCAGCGTGCTGTTTAACGCTTCATTGACATTTTGCCGCAATTCGCGTTTCGGATACAACGTGCGGTATTCGCGAATACGGTCGAAAATAACCACCGCATCGTTAATAGCATACCCGATAATCGTCAGCACCGCAGCAATAAATGTTTGGTCAACGTCCAGGCTAAACGGCAGTATGCCGGAGAAAATAGAGAAGAAACTTATCGTAAATACCGTACAGAATAGTAAACCGAGCACGCCGCCTGTTCCCCAAATCCAATTGCGGAAACGGGCTGCGATATAAAGGAAAATGGCAAATAGCGCAATGATCACAGCAATGACGGCATCGCGTTTAATATCGTTGGCAATAGTAGGTCCTACAAAATCGGAACTTCTAATTCCGTTGGGATTTTCCAAAGTAGAAGTAAATTCGCTCAACGGGATATCCGCAGCAAAGAAAGGTTTCATGGCGGTATATAATTTTTTGGCAACTAACGAATCTACCGCTTCCGTGTTGTCTTCAATCATGAATGTCGTCGTAATTTTTATCTGGTTTTCGGCGCCGAATTGTTTTATTTCGGTCGCGCCGCCGCTCATTTCTGCGAGTATTGCCGAACGCACGTCATTGGTCGAAACCGGTTTGTCAAAGCGCACGACATACGTCCGCCCGCCGGTGAAATCTACGCCATACGTGAAGCCTTTGGTGAAGATAAACGCCAAACCGATCACTACGATAGACACAGAAAGGATATAAGCGAATTTACGTAATGTTACAAAATCGATTTTTGTTTTTGTAAGGAAATTATGCGTAAGTTTATTATCAAAAGTAATGTTCTTTCCTTTGTTCAAGCGGCTTTCAAACAACAGGCGCGTGATGAAAATAGACGTAAACAAAGAAGTAACGATACCTATTACCAATGTGGTGGCAAAGCCTTGAATAGGTCCGGAGCCGAATACAAACAATACAATACCGGTAATAATAGTTGTCAAGTTGCCGTCCACAATAGCGGAATAGGCATTCTTATAGCCGTCGGTAACGGCGAGCCGCAAACTTTTACCGCCGCGCAGTTCTTCTTTGATACGTTCGTAAATAAGCACATTTGCATCTACCGCCATACCCAGCGTAAGCACAATACCGGCAATGCCGGGCAACGTAAGCACCGCCCCAAAGGAAACCAGCGTGCCGAAAAGGAAGAACACGTTTGTAATTAACGCCACATTCGCCACTACGCCGGCGCCGTTATAAAAGAATAACATGTAACCCAACACCAGCAAGAAAGCTATCAGGAACGACAGCAATCCCGCATTGATAGATTCTTCGCCGAGCGAAGGTCCTACCACTGCTTCCTGCACAATATGCGCCGGCGCCGGAAGTTTACCCGATTTCAATACGTTTGCCAAGTCGGTGGCTTCGGGGATGGTGAAGTTACCGGTGATTTGCGAACGTCCGCCGGTAATTTCATTTTGCACGCGCGGGTAAGAATACACTGCGCCGTCCAAAATAATGGCAATACATTTCTTGCCGTCCCGGGAAGCGTCGGCAGTGAGGCGCGCCCAAATGCGGGCGCCTTCGGCGTTCATATTCATTTCTACTTCGGCATTGCCTGTTTGCCCATACGTCAGGCGGGCGTCGGTAACCACGCCGCCGTCAAGGGGCGCTTTACCGTCGGAAGTATTTTTTATGGCGACCAATTCAAAACGGTCTTCTTCCCGTCCTGCATTGTTATATCGTTTTTCCGGTTTCACTGTCCATGTAGGAACAAACTCCCGCGGGAATAATGCCTGGATTTGCGGCAGGCGCAACCATGCGTTGATTTTTGCCGTATCGCGGTAGTGGGCATGTCCAATGCAGGCGCCTGTCAGCAGGGTATTCGTTTGCGGGTCTACCGACGGCGAAAGGATCGAAAATAACGGATATTCTTTTTCCATATTCTGCGCGGCTGCCAGCGAATCGCTTTGCTGCGCCAGCGACGATAATGAGTTCGTATCAGCAACGGCTGTAGCGGTATCCTTTGTTACGGGGCGTTCCGCCAATTGCATTTCTTTTATCAAACGGTTGGCTTCTACCAGCGCCTGATAAATTTCGCTGTTTTCATAGGTTGTCCAAAATTCGAGGGAAGCGGTTCCCTGCAATAATTTGCGTACGCGTTCAGGTTCTTTCACGCCGGGCAATTCCACTAAAATACGCCCGGAATTGGTCAATCGCTGGATATTCGGTTGCGTTACGCCAAAATGGTCGATACGGTTGCGCAGTACATTAAACGAATTGGCTATGGCGCTTTCGGCGTCGGAGCGGAGGATCGCCAATACTTCGGTATTGGTCAGCTGCCGGGTTTCTTTACGGACATACTGTAATTCGTAGCTGAATTCGTCGGCGAGCGAACGTCCGGGCGCAACCTGACTCCAAGCATCCCCCAGCAGCGAAACAAAGTCGCCGCCGGTGGCGTTGTAGTTTTTCGTAGCGATGCCCAATGCTTCATGCAGGTAAGGCGAGGCATTTTGGTTTGCCATAGATTTCACAATATCCATTACCGACACTTCCAGCATCACGTTCATGCCGCCGCGCAGGTCAAGCCCCAAGTTTATTTCTTTTTCTTTGCACTCCTTGTAAGTGTACAGGAAAAATATTTTTTCAGACGAAACAGAATCAAGGTAATATTTTTCCCGCCCGCGCTCCAGCTCGGCAGCGGAAAACTCTTTATTGTTATCGTCAATGGCAGCATATTCCGGCGTTTGGCGGAATTGTTCGACTGCAACCGCAGCATATTCCTTTGCCTTGCCTTCTTCCATGCGCGTTACCACTGTAAACGACAATTGGTAAAAGCAAGCTAGCCCCAGTAAAATAGCTACTAAACGAATGGCGCCTTTATTTTGCATAATGTAAAAAGTTTAAATAGATAAATCAAAATTATAAGGGCGCAAATATACATATTTTTTGCGAATAACGAAAAAAATGTTTTGGCGGAAGGCGCGGGCAGATTCAAGTACCCAATACCAACGGACTGGGAATTGTGTTTACCGGCTTCTCTTCGTTGCAACAGATTTCAAAATTCAGGTTGCCTGCCGGAACACGACCACGAGGAGGAAATGCAACCACCACGCGCCATTTTCATATGCCGTAACCTCGATTAGAAATACCTGTATTTGCAGCCACTTTAATTTTATTTTCATGGTTTTATATTTTTTTGTACTTTTGTGTTTCATTAAAATAAACAGGCGCCTCCAACACCAAAAACATGAGGACTTGCCCCTGCCTAAGGCGTTGCGACGCCTGAACCGGACGGTAGTGTACTGAAGTCTTTCTACCGGACGGAGAACAGGGGTTAGTTCTTTTTCCCCTGTTTTACCTATTTCGAGAACATTTTTATTTTTTCAAGCTTGCGCGATGAAACCCTACAGGGGACATGGCGCAACGAAGTTTAGCGGTTGTAAAAACGCAGAGTTAGCGGGTATTTCAATAATTCATATTTCTTTATTTTATAAATTACAGCAATAGCAAAAAAGATCGCTTTGTATTCTCTGGAAATGGTAGTTTGTATATCCATTGTAACCGCATATCTTTTTGCAGGCAGCCAACGGTTCATCCACAAACGAGTCGGTATTACCTAACCAACCACCAAAACTGCCATTAGGGCATGTGCCAGACGTAGGTTCGCAGTTTTGCGTGCAATTAGCATCAGTTTTAGTCCCAGTTGACGTCCTGTTTCCACAACCGTCATAGTAGTATACGTAGCGGGTATTGCATCCACTGCATTCGCCGTTTTCCGTATACGAAGCACAGCCCGAACAACAACTTGTGTTTTGTTGCGTCGTGGT
>JAITKG010000189.1 GCA_031278495.1 Prevotellaceae bacterium
GTATTGCAGTGCCCGTGATGCGAGGTTACCGACAGCTGTAGAGATGGGTTGCATGTGCTCAAATAAGGACGGTGTGCCGGGTGGCCTACTCTATGATGTCGGGTATTGGTCATTAGGCCAATGCGGCCCGCAAATGTATGGGGCATGGAGTACCGGTGCGGAATGTAAGAGCGGGTGCGCGCTAATGGGTACAACTTTAAAATTCAGGTGCGTGCTGTAGACAGGGTTTGCAGGTGATACTTTTGTCCTTTGTTTCTTTTTTTCTTTGCGCGCGAAGCGCAGGAACAGCGGCAGCATGGCTTGTCCGCCACAGGGTAGCACGATGAACCCCTTATCCGCAGGAAGCGGCTACAACAGAAAAAACGCTAACAGGTATTGCCCTGTCAGCGTTTTTTCTTTGGTGCGTTTTTACGCCGCCCTTAACTTTTCTTGGTGTTATTTGCAATGCTGGCAAGCGCCCGTGATATTTCGGCGGCAAACCTGAAAACAATCAGGATCAGGAAACCATATATCGGGGCGATAATAATGCCGGTAATGCCCCTACTGAAGACGCCGCCCAGTCCCATTTGACTAAAGAGCAGTTCGACAACCGTCGCGTCAATGAATATCCATGTAAGCAACGCCGACAGCGCCCCCACAATAGCCACATAGCAACCTAACCATTCGCCGAATGTTTGCAGCAGGTGCGCAAAAGCTGGGGTTACCACAAAATCGTCGGTGTCGGCAGTCAGTTTAGTCACTTTTGCCATGCGGTTCCACCACAGCAGCACACTGAACCACGCGGCGGCTACAATCACCAGCCACAGCAAAACCAGCCCGAATATTTGCCCCCCGTCAAGGTAGGTAAATAAGTTGTAGTCTATCATCCAATACAGGATAATAAACGGAAGCAGCGCGTTAAAAAGCGCAATCAGCCCGTATAACCAACCGAATGGTTTGCGGAAAATTTTGCCTGTGTCAATGTAGGCAAAAACAGGATTGAAAAAAGTTAGAAATTTGTTCATAAAAATTTTAGGTTTAATTTTCCTACTCGTATGGCTTTTCGGTTCCGCCCCGTTTTTAATGGTTTCCGGCTTCCATATTTTGATATACAAAGGAATAAAATATTTTTGGAATAATCCTAAAATGCGCAGGACGAGTTTTTAACAATTTAACATTTATTACAAACAATCCGGTACGGGCAATATTCACATTGCTTGGTATCAGTTGTTTGTGTTACCGGGCGGTGTTCGTCAAAGAGGCTTGAAAGGGTTTGGGCGAATGCGCAGGACAATTCGCCGGCATAGTCCGTTATATCCATTACTGCGCGCCTGTTTCCTTTGTCGTAGAGGGAAAAATCCGCTGTTTCGCTGTAGCTGTTGCGGAGGAAATAAAGCAACGGAACAACCGGCTGTTTGGCTTGCTGATGCGCAAACAGGGAATACAGCAGTATTTGCAGCACGGCAGGACGCTGTTTTCCGCCGAAAAGTTCGCCGATGCTTTCAAATGTATTGTCAATAACGCCGGTTTTGTAGTCCACTACATACAAGGTGTTCCCGCGCCTGTGCAGGCGGTCGATGACGCCCCCGAAAAGCAACTGGCGCGGTTGCCCGTTGGCGGTGAACGGGAACAGTTGCTTCACCGGCAATTCCAGCCCTTCGGGAATGAACGGCGCGTGCTTTTGGTCGATGCGCAGCAATTGCCGGGCGTATTTGTGCAAAATATCGCCGGCTATCAATAAATCGCCGTTTTCATAAAAATCAGGCGGCAGGGCGGCAGATTTATAATACACTGCCGCAATAGCCTGTTTTATAATTTCGCCCACAGGCGTATGATTTTTCCCGTTCAGCAAGGTTTCCAAATCCCGTGCGGTTACTTCCTTTTTTATCCATGGCTTATAAATAATTTCCATGACTTTATGCAACAGGCTGCCGAATAACATCGCATCAACTTTTTCGGCTACTTCTGCCGGCTCCCTGACGCGGGCAACGTAGTAGAAATAAAAACGCAACGGGCAAGACAGGTAAGCGTTTAACGCAGTAGGGGAAAACAGCGGGCTGTCCGCCGGAAGGGTTTCCGTTTTTGCATCCGGCGCATGGGCATAACGCGCTATTGCTTGCTGTGTCGCCGTCCATTCGGGGCTTCCGGGAAGCAGGATAATCGCCTCGTTGCTTCCTTTGGCAAGCTGGGGAACGATATTCAGCATTTCTTCCTTGACCGGATGCCCGCTTTCCAGTTTCAGTTGCAGGAGGTAGCGGCTGGCTTCGCCCATGCGGGTATCTTCTGTTTTAGCGCTATAAACCAGCTTGATGTTGCGTGCGCGTTGGAGCAGCCGGTAAAAATAGTATGCCCAAACCGCCTCTTGTTGCTCCGGTGTGGGCAATCCAAATCCGCGTCGTAAATTATAGGGAATAAAAGATATATAAGTTCCCGTGCGGGGCAAAATCCCTTCATTGGCTGAAAGCACAATAAGGTTGTCGAAATCAAGGAGGCGGGTTTCCAACAAGCCCATCACCTGTATGCCTGCCAACGGTTCGCCGGTAAACGGGATGCGTTCGTTTTGCAGGATTCCGCGCAATAGTTTGGAATATAGTTTAATTGATATATCAAACCGGCTGCCGGAAAGGGCGTTTGATAATTTATTTATCAAGCGCATAATATGTTGTATGTATCCCCGCAACAGCGGTTCGGCTGCCTGTAAAGGTTCATTCAGGCTCAACTTGTCCAGCAAAAACAGCAACCGGGCGGCTAATTCGCCGTAATTGCCCAGCGGCGTCATCAGTTCGGATAGAAATTGATTATCAGCAAAAAATAAATTAGAAACAAAGGTGTTATTATATAAAACCAAATTGTTTCTTATTTTATCCGTATCGTTAGGTATCAATTGTTTAATATACTGATGGGAGATGACCGCCAAAATATCCTTGTAATAATATTTCGCCTGCGTTCCCGAAAGTTTGGCATGTGCGAAAAGTTGCCATAAAAGTTCCATCAGGGAGTAAATGCCGGTTTGCCGGAACGGATACCCCATAGTAATGTTCACCTGCCCGCTGGCGGCAGGTAAGGTATGGAGCAGGGGTGGAAGTAGCTGTTCATCGGCTAAAACTACCGCCGTGCGTTCATCTGGCGAGGCTTGCATGCTTTTTAACAGTTGCGGCGTCACTTTCACTTGGGACATGTTAGAGGAGGCGGCTATAATCGCCAGTTGTTTTTTGGCGGCAAACGGCGAAAAATCGGGGTCGTATTCCGGCGGGGGGAAGTTTTTGAGGTTGCTGCGCAAAAAGTATCCGGCTTCCTGCCGGTCATTGTTTATATAATAAGCGTCATAATCCCAATAAAAATCTGCCTGCTGTTGTTTTTGAAGGTAACGGAAGAGTATTTTTTCACATTCGTTCAAGGCATTGAAGCCAATAAATACATAGCGTCCCGGCAACAAACCGGCGGTATTGCCGGACAGGATTTTTTCGGCAAGGTCGCGGTACGCCATGCCTTCGTATGCTTTGCCCTGCGAGCAGAGGCGTTCCCTGAACCGTTGATAAATGGCAGGCAAGGCGTCCCAAATGGCGATAAACGCTTTTTGCAGGCGGCTTTCATTTTTTTCCGGAAAATGACTCCAGAATTTTTGGATATGCGCTACCTGTTCCGGCGTGAGGAAACTGAAATCGCCTTCCATCGCTTTGCGTTCGCGCAGGTTCGTGAACAACGCCGCCGCATTGACCATCGACTTGTCGATTTGGTCAAAATCGTAGAGCATTGTTTCGCCCCAGTAGTAGAAGCGGTCGAAAGGCTCGTCGGTGCGGCGTTCGTCGCAATAGATAGCGTAGAGTTCCACTAATAGCGCAAAATTATCCGCCACGCGACATGGCAGCGTTTCTTTCACCAGTTCTTCGATACTCTTGTATGCCGGCTGCCACAGGGGTTTTTTCAGGATACGCGACAGGCTCTGTGCAAAAAACAAATGCGCACGCCTGTTCGGGAAAACCAGACACAATCCCGAAAGCTCTTCGCCATAGCGGCTATAAAGCCCCGCCGCAACCGTATCAAGAAAAGACATTTTTTATTTACAGATTTACGGATTTACAAATTTACAGATTGATTGGTTGATTTATTTATTTTCTCATTTTGTTTGCTGGTTTTTATTGACCGGCTAATGATAGCGAATAACGCTTTGGCTTCTTTATATAAATCGTCCATCAAGCTTTGTTTTATTAGTTTCAATAAAAGAATGATCTCTATCCAGTAAACAGTTTCATCTAATTCTTCTTCTACGATTTTTAATTTATTGATGAAATCTTTTTTTGATTTTGCTAAACAAGCCGCCCTGTAATTCGTTCCGGGGGATGTTCCGGAACGTACAATCTGGTTTCTGATAGCGCTTCCGGTAGCCGTATTGGGCAATGTTTCCGCCATAGTGATAATCCGGACGGCAAACAGTTGTAAACGCTGACTTAGTTCCCCTGCATTCATAAATCCGTAAATCTGTAAATCCGTAAATCTGTAAATTCTAATTACCGCTGTATCCACCAGCGGGCGCGGAAGCGTTGGGCGATGCGGCGGAGGGGCGCCGTGTAGCGGTCGATTTTTTCGGCATAAATATCGCTTATCTTTATCAGGATGCCGGTTTCTTCGACGCCGCCGAATTCGGTATTCACGGCTGTGCCGAATACGCGCATCGATGGCGACAGGTTCATGTACGAATTGATTAGCGGCGGAATATTTTCGCCAAGATTTCGTACCTCCCGCGACAGGATCCGGTAGTCTTCCTTATAGTCGCTGCCGGTGAATAGCGATTGCAGCTTTACCGTATTAAAATTGACCATGAGCGGATGAATGGGAATAACTAATTTGTCGGTATCTTCAAAATGCTTTTGCAGGAAATATAACAACATATTGCGCGCTTCCTGATTATAGGAAACGTACATCGTTACTTTGCCGAAGAAATAATTCACTTCGGGGTAGCGCAGCACCAGCGCGCCCAGCCCGTCCCATAAATTATCGAGCGCATACAGCCCTTTACTGCGCAGGCGGGTACTTTGGTAGTTCGGTTGCACAAATGAACGCCCCAGTTCAATTGTACGCGGCAGGTATTTGTTCGTAAACGCTTCGGAAAAACGGAATAATTCCGATGTCGCCAAATCTTTTTCATTGCCTATGCCGGCGTGGATATAGCGGTAGCCGCCCAAAATTTCTTTTGCTTTCGGGTCCCATACGATGAGCTGTTTATAGGGATTACTTTCACTCATGTCAAATTCGTCAATATCCACGCGCTTGCCGGTGCCGCCGCCGGAGGCGCGGAACGATATTTCGCGCAGGCGGCCTATCTCCTGCATAATGTTGGGCGAGTCGTGCGCCGTTACTACGTATAATTTATTGCCGCCATTATTGGTATAACGGACAAATTTTTCGGTGGTCAATTCCGCTTTTAAAATCTGCTTGGGTACAGGCTGGATAACGGGTTCCATAATTTAATTTTTGATGTCTGATTTCTGATTTTTACTTCGCAGTTCATAAACTTTTTCCCTCACCATTTGTGTCCAGCTGGCGGGGGAATGGCTTGTATCAAAGGTTTCATAAGGTATGGGTTCGCCGAAATATAAATTAAAGGTACGGTTTTTTTGCTTAAAAAATTCGTCGGGCAAATAAAGCAATTCAATATTTGCTTTTATTCCCAACCGTTTCCGGAAATTCGACAAGCCATAAAACCAGTTGGAATTACGCCCTTCAAAATATACCGGCACCACGCTGCGCTTGTACTGGATGGCTTTCCGGATAAAATTCGGTTTCCACGGCAAGTCGGTAATTTCGCCATGAATGCGCCGCGAGCAAAGCCCGGCGGGGAAATACAATACCTGCGCATCGGAAGCATAGGTTTCGTCAATGCGCTGTGCATAGCCTTCCGGCTGCCGCCCATACTTATTCACCGGCACAAACAACGGCTCGAACGGTTGAAGGTAGAGCAGGAGGTCGTTCACGATAAAACGGATTTTTTTGAACCGCGCGCCGATGGCGCTCATCAGGATAAGCCCGTCGAATGCGCCAAGCGGATGGTTTGATGCAAAAATATAGCGGTTGTTTACCGGGATATTTTCCAATCCGTGCGAATGATACCACGAATGCCAGTGGTCTTTAATAATTGCGTCGTTGAATGCCAGCCCGCGCAGACGCCCATAGGTGTGCAGCACTTCGTTCACTTCGTCTTCATGGATGGTGCGCTTGATATAATTCACCACAAAGCGCGGCAGCAGTTTTAGCAGGCGCGGGTTCTTTGCGGCAATGATTTGCCCAATATCCACCACTTTCGGAACTGGCGGAGGGCTAACAATAGAAGGCGGATGAGTGCGGGAATTCATAGTATATTCTAACGCTACAAAGTTACACATAATAACTTAAAATGCCAAAAGTACGTTAGAAGTGAAGCGTAAGTATAATGCGGCTTCAGTTGATGTGAAAATGTGAAGATGTGGCTGGCGCGGCGGCTGAGTTAAGAACTAAGAGTTAAGAGTTGGCTTACGCCGGCTAATGTGCTAATGTGACTAATTATGCTGACGCGCCAGCACTAACCGTTAACCGTTAACCACTAACCGTTCGCCGCTAACTGCCGAATTTCCGAACATTTTTTTTGCCGGATTAAAAAAGTTTTCTACCTTTGCACCAAATTTACGATCTTTAACATTTTGAACACTTTTATTCTATTTCAGAAATCTGGAAAATTTTTGGACAATTTAGAATAAATTAAAACCACAAAAGAAACGTGGATTTTAACTTATTAAATTGTCGGGTATTCCAGAACCTCTGAAATGATAAGTTTGGTCCACGTTTCACATTTTATACCTGACCAACCGCTCTAAAAAGAGCATTTCCCAAAACAAGACCGACCGGATAAAAGTCGCCGCCATGTTAAAG
>JAITKG010000194.1 GCA_031278495.1 Prevotellaceae bacterium
TTATGTAACCACCAACCCATCGACCATCACCGCCGTGCTGGACAACGCCACCGGCAAATTTAACTGGTGCGTGTACGGCAGCGACTTTCCGCCCAATGCGAAAAACAACTCCAGCGGCGGTTATGATTTACGCGGCTCGCCGCCGTTTATTATTAACAACACGATAGAATGGAAAGCCAGCACTTATTCCGGCAGCGAAATTACTGCGCTTACTGACGCCACCGGTTGTCCGGGCGTATGGTGCGGCAAAAACGGCGAAGCGGCGGGCGTATTGAACTGCTGCGTGACCGGCACGACCAACTGCAACGGCACGTGTAAAACGACCGGAACGTATACCACCAACGACGGCGCGTGCGCGGGAGCTTGCAACAGGGCATACGTGCAATTGCGCAATCAATGCGGCGAGGTGACAAATTCCACCTACGGCACGTACACTAATTCCGGTTGCACTACGCCAAACTATACCACCAATGACGGCGCATGTACCGGCGATTGCAATAAGGCGTATACGCAACAGCGTAATGCATGCGGGACGGTGATAAATGCAAAGTTCAGTACCTACACCAACACCAGTTGCACCACGCCAAATTACACAACCAATGACGGCGCATGTACACGCCAATGCGATGAGGCTTATACGCAATTGCACGATGCGTGCGGCAACATTATAAACGAAGAATATGGTGTATACTATAACCCCCAATGTACAGCGGGCTGCAGATGCGATTTCCACTATACATGCAAAGATGTCCTAAAACCAAGTGTTGAAAGCTTTGCCGAGTGCAACGAACTATGTTTGCGTTTGCGATATCCAAGGTTCAATTGGATCCGCAATGAAGACAATGTGAAACTGGACTGCTATTGCTGTAATTGATTTGGATATTATGTATAGATAGATGAAATATTAAAATAGTCGCGAATTGTGCGTTTCCACCAAACGCTACATCCGTTGCGCGGTAACCCCATTAGGGTTTCATCGTGCAACCATGAAGAAATAAAATGTTCTCGAAACAGGTAAAACAGGGGTAAATAAATATAGCCCCTGTTTCTGCCGTTCAATAATCCTCTCACAAACGCTTATTGAACGGTTAAGGCGCCACAGACACCCGAAAAGGAGCTATAATACAGTTCCGGTGTCCCGGCGCCTTTTTGTATTAAAACGATGACATAATTACAAAAAATAATAATAAAACCATGAATATAAAATTAAAATGGTTGCAAATGCAGGTGTTTTTAATCAAAATAACGGCGCATGAAAATGGCGCATGATGGCTGCATTTTTTTCTGGCGGTCGTATGCCGGCAGGCAACTTGAATTTTTAAATCTTTAAATGCCGTTGAAAAAAGCACAACAAATTTTTTATATTAAAAAAAAGTCGTATCTTTGTAGCGCAAGAAGAGTTCCGGCAGTCCGGGATTCTTCTCTTTTATTGAAAAAACATCTTTTGAAAGTATTGTTTTATGGCAAAAGTACACTATGTAACGGAAGAAGGTTTGCAACGTTTGCGCGCCGAATTGGAACAGATGAAAAATGTGGAACGCCCTGCAATATCGCGGCAAATAGCCGAAGCGCGCGACAAAGGCGACCTGTCTGAAAATGCGGAATACGACGCCGCAAAAGATGCGCAGGGATTATTGGAAATGAAAATTTCCAAACTCGAAAACATGGTGGCTACTGCGCGGGTGCTGGACGAATCGCGCATCGACCTTTCGCAAGTGCAAATCCTCACGAAAGTAAAAATAAAAAATGTAGCGACCAAAGCCATTATGGAATATACACTGGTCACCGAAACCGAAGCCAACATCAAAGAAGGAAAACTGGCGGTAGGCACGCCCATTGCGCAAGCCTTGCTGGGCAAGAAAAAGGGCGAAGTCGTAGAAGTGCAGGTTCCGTCGGGAATTATAAAATTTGAAATCCTGAATATTTCAAAATAACGCCCCCTGCCTGTTATCTAAAAATTTAAAATCATGAGTACCGTTTTTACCAAAATCGTACAGGGCGAAATCCCCAGTTACAAGCTGGCGGAAGACGACCGCTTTTATGCTTTCCTTGACATCAACCCGTTGTCCAAAGGGCATGCGCTGGTGATACCGAAACAGGAAACCGATTACCTTTTCGATTTACCGCCGGCATTGCTGGGCGATTTATTCCGGTTTGCGCAACAGGTGGCGGGAGCTATCCGGCGCAGTGTGCCATGCAAACGCATCGGCGTAGTGGTATTGGGGCTGGAAGTGCCGCATGCGCACATCCACCTGGTGCCGTTGAACAGCGAGTCGGACGTGGATTTCCGTAAACCGAAATTACAATTGCCAGACGGGGAAATGGCCGCGCTGGCGGGAAAAATCAGGGAAGAGTTAAGCGCGAAGAATTAAGCGTAAGGCGGGCTTGTGCGCAGGAAAAATTAAAAACAAGGAATGAGAAAATGAAACGTTTCCTATTAGTCATAGCGCCCTTTTTGGCGGCGGCTTGCAGCCAGCCTTCTGCAACGGTCAGCGGTTGCGTGGAAAATGGCGCGAATGCAAAAATCACGTTGATACGGCAGGGCGCAGTTACGCAATTTCTGCTGGACACCCTGCGCGCCGACGCACACGGGTGTTTCCGGTATAAAATAAAACAACCGGGCAAACAGTTTGCACCGGCATTTGTGTCGGTTTCTATTGATTCATCGGCGCGCGCATCGCTATTGGTGAAAGAAAACGAACACATCGTTATCAACGCAAAGAAAGGCGACTATAACTATACGGTGGAAGGTTCTGAAGAATCCGCCCTGTTGCAGTCACTGAACAGACACTTGCTTGAATCGTCGCACCGTTTCGATTCGCTGATGGCGCTGGTCAATGCGGAACAGGCGCGCGTGGGCAACGCCAAAATTCCCGATAAATGGAACAGGGAACTGGGCGGCATATATGTGAAACAGTACCGGCAGGCGGTGCAGTTCATCATAAAAAACATAAAATCGCTGGCGTGCGTGGCGGCATTAAACCAGTCGTTGCCCAACGGCTTGCCGGTTTTCTCGCGCAACGAAGACGCGGTTTATTTTAAAATGGCGTACGATACGTTGAAAGTATATTATCCCTCGTCCGAATACATCGCGGCATTGCGCGATGAATACGAATACCGCTTCCGCCAGATGGACTTGCTGGCAAAAGTAGAAACGGCGTCCGAAGCGGGTTTCATAGATATGAAGTTACCGGATATGTCGGCGCAAACGGTGGCATTGTCGTCGCTCAAAGGAAATGTGATTTTACTTTATTTCTGGGTATCGACCGATAAATCGCAATTGATGTACAATAACGAATTGAAAGCATTGTATGAAAAATATCATCCGCAAGGACTGGCGATTTACCAAGTGGCGTTCGACACGGACAAGACGTTATGGGCAAAAGCCATCGCCGGGCAGGAATTGCCATGGATAAATGTCTGCGACGGTTTGGGCGCGTCGTCGCCGGTATTGCGCACCTATAACGTTACAAAATTCCCGTCCGCATTTCTTATCAATAAAGCGGGCGATATTGTTGCCGCCAACCTGTCAAATCAGGAAATGGAGAAAGAAATTATTAAAGCGATTAGGTGATAAAGTAATTAAGTAACCAAATGATTAAGAAACCGGCGCCGCAGAGGGATTTACAAAGAGCATGACGATACTGTTTGTTACTACATTAACTTCTCTAACTCCCCGAACTACATGAAGTACTACTTTGCAGCGGATACGCACTTGGGATTATCTGCGGTGGGCGACGCCCGCACGCGGGAACGGCATTTTGTACGTTGGCTCGACGAAATAAAAAACGATGCTGCCGCTGTTTTCCTGCTGGGCGATATTTTCGATTTCTGGTGTGAATACAAAACGGTTGTTCCGCGCGGGTTTACGCGCACATTGGGCAAGTTGGCGGAATTGACCGACAAAGGTATTCCTGTGCATTTTTTTCCGGGTAACCACGACTTGTGGATATTTGATTACCTGCCGGCAGAAACAGGCATCATTGTGCATCATGCGCCGTTGGAAATAACTTTGGGTCGGCAAAATTTCTATCTTGCGCATGGCGACAATGCCGGGCAACCGGCAAAAGGCTACCGCCGCTTACGGTGGATATTTACTAACCGCGTATTTCAAAAATGTTTTCTTGCCATTCATCCGCGCTGGGGCGTGGCGTTTGCGCACCGTTGGTCGCGCCATAGCCGGCTCTCGAAGGGTATCGCCGTCCCGTTCAGGGGTGAAGAAGAACCCATCGTACGGTTTGCCAAACAATACTGCCAATCGCATCCGGTACATCAATTTATTTTCGGGCATTTTCATACGCCTGTCCAGTGGCAGGCAGGCGGACAGGCGCACCTGACCATTCTCGGCGAATGGCTCAAAGGCTGCGAATACGCCGTGTTCGACGGTGAAAAAGTAACGTTAAAAAAGTGGAAATAAAATTGCCCCGAATATTAAACGTCCGTTGACGTTAGGATTTCTGCAATCTTTTCTTTGCTCAGGCTGGTAATAGCTTGGATTTGTTCCAAAGAAAGCCCGTTGCGTTTTCCGCTAATGACGACGTTTCTTAATCCCTCTGCTTTTCCTTCTGCTCTTCCTTCTGCTCTTCCTTTTTCCAAACCTTTTTCCAAACCTTTTTTCAACCCTTTTTCCAAACCTCTTTCCAAACCTCTTTTCAGACCTTTTTCCAGACCTTCCCTCAAGCCTTTATCTGATGCGTCAAGGTAGTACATGCGCTCGGTGCGGATAGAATCCCAATAACGGTCATACGCATCCAACTGTCCCCGAGTGTAGGAATTGCTTTCCAAATATTGCACTGCCTCTTTGGTTACTTCCTCTTCCAGCAATTCCGGAGGGATGACCTCTGTCCCTTCCTTAATTTGGGTCAGGAAGGTCAGCCATAAATCATACAACTTTTTTTCTGCACGGTTGCCGGGACGGAATTTTGGCAATTCGATAAAAACAAACTCCAACCCTTCCAATTGTTTATTCCTGTTGGCGATGTTCACTATTTTGTAGTCGTGGTAATAGTCGGAAGTATCGCGGTCAAAAATTTCATTGACGAAGCTCAGGGCATATACCGGTTGAAGGAACTTGTATTCTTTAGCGCTGTCGAGCTGCTTTATGTATGCTTTGGAAGCATTGAACAGCACCCTGCTTCGGAAGCTGTCCGTCCAGTACATTTGCATTTCCACGATAAACTGCCTTCCGGTATTATCGATGCAGTGCACGTCTACAATAGAATCTTTCAGTGCGGGGATTTCCGGCACCATTTCGCTCTGCTGGTATTGCAGGGTAACGATTTGTTGCGAAGGTTCCAGCGGGAGCATGTTATTGAGCAAACTTTTGCACAAATGCTCATGCTCGCCAAAAATTCGTTTAAACGTCAAGTCGTTTTTTGGGTCCAGGTAACGTGCCATGCTGTTAAGTTTTTCGATTCTACGAGGCAAAGTTACATAAAATTTTGGGATTACCTAAAAGTTTGCGGACGCTGTAATTATGGAAAATTTGCTTCTTATTCCCGTTAATTTATCAGCACGGTTATTTCGTTGCTCCAGGGACCCTGCTGGAGGCGTGGGTTAATCCATGCTGCCATGAGGATAAGGCGCTTGCCGCTATCCTCGCCGTTAAAGAAAAGGTCGGTATGCAGGCGCGTAGAGTATCCGCTGTGCCATTCCTCGCAGTCCTCTTTGCGGTAGCGCAC
>JAITKG010000029.1 GCA_031278495.1 Prevotellaceae bacterium
TTTTATCATCGCTTTAATACAAAAAGGCGCCGGGTCACTGAAACTATATTATAGCTCCTTTTCGGGTGCCTTGGGCGCCTTAACCGTTCAATATCACGTGTGATAATAGTATATTGAACGGAGTACAGGGGCTTTATTATTTTCCCCTGCGTCCTGAATTTTCTAGAACATTTTATTTCTTCAAGGTTGCACGACGAAACCCTATGGGGGACAAGGCGCAACGAAGTCATGAAGCACTATTTTTTGTTTTGTTAGATTAAAGTATGTTTACTAAATTTACAGTTGGCGCCAGCAGCGCATACGTCCCCATACATCTATTACACTATTGCATAACCAGTATCCCCGATTGTGATAACATAATAATGCACCGTAAATTCCGCAATCTGTTACTAATATATCGTATCTCCCGCCCCAATCTACATAACAGGGGGCATTTTCATATGGCGCATAACCAATGTCTATTTTACCACCATAATCATCGGTTATCGGATTTGGGTTCCATCTATTCTTTGCATCAGCGGTCGTAGGCAACATCCAATCAGTAGGACAAGATGGGTTATTTTTTGTAGAGTAATAACGTTTTCCATCACAAGTGGCTTTTACATTTTCGTTTATATTAAAATCATCCGCAAACCACCAACTACCATCAGAGAATTGCGTTATACGGTAAATTTGATTATCCCGGGTATCTTGTATATAGGCTTCCCAATTTTGTGCACCGGTGGTACGTTGTTGGCAAAGGTGCGTGGCGTCCATATATAAATCGCTGCCGGAGTAAATGCAAAAAACGCCCGGGCACTCTGTTTTATCTTTTATAGTGGTGGGCGTAATGGTCAATGCCGAAACTGCAAGTGTTTTTCCGGTTACTGGTTGGGTTGCGCCATCAGTGGCTATCAACGTAAACGGCGGCGTTCCTTTGAATGTATAAGTTCCGTTAGCTGCTGTCACATTCGGCGGATAGTCGGACACATAAGCGCACCAATTGAATTTGGCGGGGACATTGGTTAATGACACCGTAAGCGTGGCGCTGTAATCGGTAGAAACATTACCTTCCAGCCAAAAACCATTTCGGTTACTGCCGTCATACGATACGCCGGTAGCCGGTGAAATCGTTCCCACAGTGGCGCGTGTCCACGTATTTCCCGAAGTGGTGTTGTTACTGTTTACGGTGATATAATCTACCCACACCCATACTTTGGAAAGGTGCGTAGTATCCCGTGAGCCTGCATCCCACCACACGCGGAAAGACACGGTTTTGTTTGCATAATTTGCGCCGACCGGCTCGACATTTGTTACCTGTGCGCTTGCTGCAACGCTTGCAAGCATTGCAAAAAGAAAGAAAATTTTTGTTCTCATAATTTTTTTGTTTTTTATTGTTATTATTTTTTGCAGCTTTGGGATTGTTTTATACTTACCCACAAACACAAATTTTTTCTTATAAAACAACCCCTCGCTACGATTTTTTATTCGCTGCCAATTCCACGATTTCTGTTTTTTTTTGTGATTTTTATAAAACGAAAACGTGAATTTCAATTTATAGTTGTAAGAGGTCTCGCAAACCCACAATCGATAAATAAACTAAAAATCACGTCTTATAAAAGCATGAACACATCGATTGTTTATAGAAATTTTGCGAGTTTCTTACTTCAATAAATAAAGAACATAATTAACGCCGCAAATATAAAACAATTTTTTTTATTTGCAATTTTTATTTGCAATTTTTTTGCGGCGGCAGCCCAATTCTTAATTCCTAATTTCTAATTCTTAATTCCCGTTCCCCCTTTGGGGGAATGAGGGCTTCTTTCCTGCCACAAAAAACCAAGAGTGGCATGGTCGCAATATCCTTTACGCTTCAAAGGCTTCTATTTTTTTGCGCCATTCTTCCGGCATTGGGAAGGATTGGCGGGTCTCCATGTCGTAGGTGGAAAGGACGCTGTAGCCTTCCACGCGCACCGAGCCGCCGGCGGCAACGATACGCTGCTTCATCTTTACGCTCCTGCGCCCTATAGCCACCACAGAGGTGCAAACTTCTATGGCGTCATATAAAAAGACCGGTTGCAGGTAATCGGCTTCGGTATGCACCAGCACCAGCGTTTTTCCCCTACCCCATTCCACCGGCTGCCCAAATGCTTCCTTGAAATAATGCAACCTGCCTGTATCAAAATAATCGTTGTACACCGCATTATTGACATGCCCTACGCCGTCAATATCGCTAAATCGAACTTGAATGGAAATTTTATGCATGATTTTTAGTTGTAAGCCGTGAGCCGCAGCCAGCGCGCTGCGTCAGCCTGATTCTTAATTTCTAATCCTTATTGCTTCATTGTGCAGGTTGATTTTGATGATGGACGAGGGTTTCCGCGTGGGGGCGCCTTCGTAGTTTTCCGGCACAATGAAATCGCAGCCGTTTTTTATCTCGGCGGGAATCTGCGCAAATGCCGCCGGCGGAAGCTGCCCCGACAGGTTGGCAGAGGTGGAAACAAGCGGTCGGCAGAACAGGTTCAGTAATTGCAGGCAAAAATCATGTTGCACTATACGCAGGGCAACGCTGCCGTCTGCCGCCGCCACATTCGCCGCCAGCCCGCGCGCCTGCGGGTATATTAACGTAAGCGGCGCATCCGCTACTTTGGTTAAATGGTAAGCAATAGCCGGTATCTGCGGCACATAACGGCTGATCATTTCCATACCGGAGGCTAATAAAATAAGGCTTTTGCTGTCGGCACGCCGTTTCAAGGCGTATACTTTTTCGACGGCTGTTTCATTCGTCGCATCGCAACCGACGCCCCACAGCGTGTCGGTCGGGTAAAGCAGCAGTCCGCCGGCGTGCAATGTCTGCACCGCTTGTTGAAGGACGCCTGTCATGGTAGCAGTTCCTTGTAGACGCTCCAAATGTTTTTGGCAATGCTTTCTTCACGGAATTGGGTAGCATGTTCCATCCCGGCGGCAATCATTTTATTGCGCAGCGAGGCGTCGCCCAACACCTGTTGGATGGCATGCGCTATCGCCTGTTCATCGTCCGGCGGGATATACAGTTGCCCGCTGCCGCCGGCTTCCGGCAGGCTCGAAATATCCGACGCCACCACCGGCACACGCGAATTGAGCGCTTCCAGCACCGGAATACCAAAGCCCTCAAACAACGACGGCAAACAAAATACTTGCGCCAGTTGGTAAATCGCCGGCAGGTGGTTAAACATTACTTCATTCAAAAACAGTATCCGCTGTTCCAGTTTCCGGGCGGCAATTTCTTCCTTTACTTTTTTAGCATAAGCCGTTTCGCGTCCCACGACAACCAGTTGCACGTCTTCGGGCAGCAGCGACATAGCCTTGACTAAGGTAATTAAATTTTTCCGCATTTCGACCGTCCCTACATACAATATATACTTTTCGGGCAGCCGGTACAAAGCGCGTACATTCTGCTTTTCCGTGTCGGTAGCCGTCCGGTAAAACTGCGCATCGCAGCCCTGATAAACCAGCCGGATTTTCTTTTCATCGATACCGAAAAATTCTATGATATCCTGTTTCGTTTGCTTGCTGATGGCAATCACCAGATCGGCGGATTCGCAAGCCAGCTTGTGTTTCCGCGCATACATCCACCGGTCGATGGATTTGTAATAACTGGGACACCGCAAAAAAATCAAGTCGTGCACCGTAACTACCGTGCGGATTTTTTTACTCAAGCCCACCGTCAATTCGCCGGTCAGCCCGTGAAACAGTTCGATTTTCTCAAACCGGACGTCGCTTGCCATACCCAGCGAACGCCATGCCGTCGGCAAACGTTTCAGGAATCCCTCTGGCCCGCGCACCGTAATGTTGGGGCGGCGGGCAAAAGACAACAGCGGGTGTTTTTTATAGAATGGCGTATATAAAAAATACTGGTTATCGGGATAAAAATCCGATAAAATAGAAATCACCGCCCGGCTATAATTGCCAAGCCCTGTGAAGTTCCTAAAAGCGCGTTTTGCATCAAATCCTATTTGCATTTTCTAATTTTTAATTTTTCCTGATGCGCAGCCGTTCACTGAACGCATCCTTTTTAAATTTATTTTTCATTATTCATTTGACCCGTGCAAACACCGCTACGACCGGATAGTGGTCGGAGTAGCGTATTTTGGGGATATAAAATTGTTTGGCTTCAAAATAATCATCGTTGAAAATATAATCAATACGGAATGCCGGCAGCATGCTGCGGAATGTTGACGGAATGCCGGCGCCGGCGTCCATAAAAGCGTCATGCCGGCGGCCTTTCATTTTCCGGTAGGTATAGGACATGGGCAAGTCGTTGAAATCGCCGCACACCAGCGCCGGATAGGGCGAGGCGGCAATATGCGCCGCTACCGTGTCCACTTGTGCGGCGCGTTTCTTAAAGGCGTCGCGCAGGCGGACGGTTACCCGTTTTATTTCTTCGTTGCGGATATTGTCTTCTTTCAGCCGCGAGAAACTCATGGCGAGGTCAAGCCGCGTTGATTCCAGATGATTGTTGTATACGCGGACGATTTGCCCGCCAATGGAAATATCCGTATAAATACAAATATTCCCGGAGTTGGGGAAAACAATCACGTCCTTTTTCAGGACAGGATGGCGGCTCAAGGTAATGGTCGTAAACCACGCCTTGCCGAACAGCCTGCGCGACCGGTAATGAATATGGGGATAGTCCGGAAAAAGGCGGCGTATACCAGCCGTGTCAAATACCGCCGCTTCCTGCAAGCATACGATGTCGGGCGCTTCCTTTCCGATAAATTCTGCGACGCCCGGCAGGGTTTCCAGCGTTTGGGCGGCGGTATTGACGCCGAACAAATGCACGTTGTAGGTAATGATTTTTATTTCGCCGCGCTGCAAGGGTTTATTGCCGCCGCCGTGCCATTGCACATACGCCGGGAAGAAAAAGAACGACGGGAGGATGACCGCCAGATGCAGCCACAAAACTTTGCGTTTTACTATCAGCCACAAAACAGCCAGCAGGAAATTCAACGCTACTAATTGCGGGAACAGCAATCCGAAGAAAGCGAAAAACCACGTGCCGGCAGGATTGACATAACGCGCAAGGTAGGACATTACCAAACCCGCCGCCGCCGGCACGATGCCCACTTTCAGTATCCACCCTGTGATATGCCGAACTGTTTTCATTGTTTCATCCGCGACACATGCCCCGTTAGTAGTATAACCTTCCTTTCCGTTGCCAGTATTTTATCAGGATAAACCCGAACAACATGCCGCCCACATGGGCAAAGTGGGCAATGTTTCCGCCGGAGTTTGCCAGTCCCAACAGTAATTCTATTGCGCCGTAACCGATGACCACCCATTTTGCCTTCAACGCTACCGGCGGGAAAATAAAATGCAGCACCGTGTTCGGGTACAGCATGCCAAAACCCAACAACACGCCATACACCGCGCCCGATGCGCCAACCATAGGAGTATTCATCGTAACATACCACTGTTGCATGGCGGGCGAGCGGTTGACAAAAATGTTTCCTTCCTGCAAAAGTTCTTTCATTTGCGCCAGCGTCGCCGCATCGATTTGCGCTTCGGCGTGCAGTACCTGTATCCACAACACCAGCGCATAAAATAACGCCGCGCCGATACCGGTAACCAAATAAAAGGTTAAAAACTTTTTCCCGCCCCACTGGTATTCCAGCGCGTTCCCGAACAGCCACAACGCATACATGTTGAACAGCAAATGCCCAAACCCGCCATGCATAAATATATGCGTCAGCAACTGGTAGGGCTTGAACAGCGGCGAGCCGGGGTAGTACAGCGCAAAATGCTCATACATGAAATCACCCGAAAAAGTAGTGATAAGCAGCATGGCTACGTTTATCACTATCAAGTTCCGCACTATCGGCGGCATATTTCTTAAAAAACCGGTCATTTTTTTAATGTGCTAATTGTTTAATATGATGATGTGAAAATGTGGAAATGTGATGATGCGGCTAATTTTTTAATGTGGTTAATTGTTTTTATGGTTCTATTCATGGCGATTTTCTATTTTTTAATTGTTTTTATGGTTTCATCCGTGTAAAATTTCTACTTTCCAATTGTTTTTATGGTTTTAGCCATGTCGATTTCCTACTTTTTAATTGTTTTTATGGTTTTAGCTATGTCGATTTCCTACTTTCCGATTGTTTTTATGGTTTTAGCCATGTAAAATTCCTACTTTCCGATTGTTTTTATGGTTTTATATAAGTATAAAATATGTTTATCCGGTTCATTGGCGTCAGCCAATTAGTCACATCATCACATCTCCACATCATCACATCTTCACATCAAAAATTAGTCTAATTTCAGTACTGCCAAAAATGCCTGTTGCGGCACTTCCACATTGCCGACCTGCCGCATGCGTTTTTTCCCTTTCTTTTGTTTTTCCAGCAGTTTCCGTTTCCGCGTGATGTCGCCGCCATAGCATTTTGCCGTTACGTCTTTGCGCAGGGCTTTGATGGTTTCGCGGGCAATGATTTTTGCGCCGATAGCAGCTTGCACCGCGATATCAAACTGCTGGCGCGGGATTAAATCTTTCAGTTTTTCGCACATCCGGCGACCAAAGTCATAGGCATTACTGCGGTGGATAAGGCAGGACAACGCATCAACCTGCTCGCCGTTGAGCAGGATGTCCAATTTGACTAAATCCGCCTTTTCATAACCGGTGGTATGGTAATCAAACGAAGCATAGCCGCGCGAAATGCTTTTCAGCTTGTCGTAAAAATCAAAGACAATTTCCGCCAGCGGCATATCGTAAGTCAATTCCACCCGTTCGCTGGTCAGGTAATGCTGTCCTTTCAGGACGCCGCGCTTGTCGAGGCAGAGTTTCATTATTGCGCCGTAGTAGTCCGCTTTTGAAATGATTTGCGCGCGGATATACGGCTCGTCGATATAGTCAATCAACGTAGGGACGGGCAGTCCCGACGGGTTGTGCACATGCAGCGACTCGCCCTGCGTGGTGTGCACAATATACGACACGTTGGGAACCGTTGTGATGACGTCCATATTGAATTCGCGGTACAGCCGTTCCTGTATAATCTCCATGTGCAACAATCCCAGAAAGCCGCACCGGAAGCCAAATCCCAACGCCAGCGACGACTCCGGCTCGAATGTGAGCGAGGCGTCGTTCAGTTGCAGTTTTTCGATGGAAGCACGCAGGTCTTCGTACGCATCGGCGTCCACCGGGTAGAGTCCGGCAAAGACCATCGGCTTGACTTCCTCAAACCCTGCGATAGCTTCCATGCAGGGGGTTTCGACATGCGTGACAGTGTCGCCCACTTTCACTTCCGGCGCCGTTTTGATACCGGAAATGATGTAGCCCACATCGCCCGTGCGGATTTCGTCGCGTGGGCACATTTTCAATTGCAGGATGCCTACTTCGTCGGCTTCGTATTCTTTGCCGGTATTAAAAAATTTCACTTTGTCGCCCTTGCGGATCACGCCGTTTTGCACCTTGAAATAAGCAATAATCCCGCGGAACGAGTTAAATACCGAATCGAAAATCAATGCCTGCAATGGGGCGGTTTCGCTGCCCGCCGGCGCCGGCACGCGCTGCACAATAGCCTGCAAAATATCTTCCACGCCGGCGCCGGTCTTGCCGCTTGCCGTAAGCACGCTGGCGGGCGGGCAGCCGGTTAATTCCACTATCTGGTCGCGCACTTCTTCCACCATTGCCGCTTCCATGTCGATTTTATTGATAACGGGGATAATTTCCAAATCGTGGTTTAGCGCCAAATAGAGGTTCGAGATGGTTTGCGCCTGTATGCCCTGCGTAGCGTCAACCACCAGCAATGCGCCTTCGCACGACGCAATGGCGCGCGACACTTCATACGAAAAATCCACATGCCCCGGCGTGTCGATGAGGTTCAACGTATAGTCTGTGTCGTTGTGCCGGTAGTGCATTTGAATGGCATGGCTTTTTATGGTGATACCTTTTTCCTTTTCCAAATCCATAGAGTCGAGCACCTGCGCCGCCATTTCGCGTGCCGTGAGCGTATGCGTCGCTTCCAGCAGGCGGTCGGCAAGCGTGCTTTTTCCATGGTCTATATGAGCAATGATACAAAAGTTACGGATATTTTTCATGGGTGCAAAGATAGTAAAAAGCCCCCTAACCCCCAAAGGGGGAACAAGCCCCCTGACCCCCGAAGGGGGAAAAGGATTTACAGATTTACAGATTTACAGATTGTGGCTGGCGCGGCAGCCCCGAAGGGGGAACACGGCGCAACGAAGAGAAGCCGGTAAACACAATTCCCAAGTCCGGTAGCATTGGTACTTGAACCTGCCATAAGATATTTTTTATTATAAACCATAAATTATAAAAAAATAAGTATCTTTGCACCCATTATCTATAATTATACTGTTTTTATGAAAAAAATAATCGTAATCCTTGTCTTGGCAGCGGGTATAACCTTGCCGGCAACTGCCCAGCATGCTTATAAATTCGGGCACTTGAACGTATCGGAACTTATCGTGCTGATGCCTGAACGCGACTCCGCGCAAGCAAAACTTGAAGCCTACGGGGCAGATTTGCAAGAACAAATCGAAACCCTGCAGGTGGAGTTGAACAATAAACTGAATGTGTACCAAACCAAACAAGCGACCTGGAGCGAAGCCATCCGGGAAGCGAAACAAAAGGAATTACAGGAAATGAACCAGCGCATTGAAGAATTTCAACGCACGGCGCAAGAAGATTTTTCCAGGATGCAACAAACTTTACTGCGCCCGGTCATCGAAAAAGCCAATGCAGCTATCGTCAAAGTGGGTAAAGACAATGGCTTTACTTATATTTTCGACATCAGCGTCGGCGCATTGCCTTACTTCAATACCGACCATAGCGAAAACGTGCTGCCGTTGGTAAAAACCGAATTGAAAATCCCGGCAGACAAAGTCGCTCCCGCAGCGGCTGCCACCGCCAGATAAATTAAGAATTAAGAATTAGGAATTAAGAATGGCTTGCCGCTATTCCTAATTCCTAATTCTTAATTTCCAATTCTTAATTCCCTTGTGTTCCGAAGCGCCCATAGGATTATTTGATTCCGGCGTCGGCGGGTTGTCGGTGTGGCGCGAAGTGGTGAAATTATTACCTGACGAACATACCGTTTATTATGCCGACAGCGCCTACTGCCCTTATGGGCAAAGGCTCCCCGACGAAATCATCGAACGCAGCGACCGTATCATGGATTTTTTGATAGGGCAGCAACAATGCAAGTTAATTGTGGTTGCTTGCAATACCGCTACAGCCGCCGCTATCGCTCATTTGCGCGCCGCCTATCCTCTTCCGTTTGTCGGCATGGAACCGGCAGTAAAACCGGCGGCTTTGCATTCTGTTACCGGCGTGGTGGGCGTACTGGCTACGCAAGGCACATTCAAAGGACGGCTCTACCACGAAACGCTGGAACGTTTTGCCGGGCATGTGCAAATCATCGAACAACCCGGCGACGGGTTGGTTGAATTAGTGGAAAACGGCGCCACCGGCGGCGAAGAAGCGCAGGCGTTGCTGGAAAAATACATCCGCCCGATGCTGCATGCCCGCATCGACCATTTAGTATTGGGATGTACGCATTACCCGTTCTTAATTCCCGCTATACGGAAAATTACCGGCGACGGTGTAACTATTTTAGACCCCGCCCCAGCAGTGGCGCAGCGCGTAAAATTCCTGCTGTCGCAAGATAACCTCCTCAATATTTCCGGCGGCGAAGCCCGCCACGAATTTTTCTCCAGCGGCGATATAAAAACGCTACAGCGTTTATTGCCGTAGCCCCGCTGCATTTACTGTTTGAACTTACTACAACACCCGTATTTGTAAATATATCCCTATCTTTGCACCTTCATTCGTGTAATTTGTATAAATTCGTATAATTCGTATACTATGAAAATTCTTATTCTTGGCGCCGGGAAAATGGGTACGTTCCTCACCGATGTGTTGTGCCTGCAACACGAGGTAGCCCTGTTCGACATTGATTCGAAGCGGCTGCGCTTTGTGTTCAACACCTGCCGGATGACGCGCTATGAGGAAATCGCAGCTTTCGAGCCGGAACTGCTCATCAACGCCGTTACCCTTAAATATACGGTGGAGGCTTTTTGGAAAGTAACGCCGTTGCTGCCGCCGCAATGTATTCTTTCGGATATTGCGTCGGTGAAAACAGGCTTGCAGGAGTACTATGAACAAAGCGGCTTCCGCTATGTGTCGTCGCACCCGATGTTCGGACCTACGTTCGCCACGCTGGATAATCTGGGCAACCAAAACGCCATCATTATTTCCGAATCCGACCCCGCGGGAAAGGCGTTTTTCAACGAACTGTACCGCTCGCTCAAGCTCAATGTGTTTGAATACTCGTTCCGCGAACACGACGAAACCATTGCGTACTCGCTGTCGGTGCCGTTTGCCTCGACGCTGGTGTTTGCCTCAGTGATGAAACGCCAGGAAGCGCCGGGTACCACCTTCAAACGGCACATGGACATTGCCCGCGGGCTGCTGTCGGAAGACGATTTCCTCCTTACCGAAATCCTGTTCAACCCTTTTACCACCCCGCAAATCGAAAACATCCGCGCCGAATTAGCGACCCTCCTCGCCATTATCAAAGAAAAAGACAGCGGGAAAATGAAAACCTTCCTCTCCAAAGTGCGGGGAAATTTGGAATGAAAATATTTTTGTGAAAAAATATAATTAAAATTTGCAATTAAAAAAATTAGTTTTATATTTGC
>JAITKG010000046.1 GCA_031278495.1 Prevotellaceae bacterium
TTGCAGCGTCTGGCGGTCGGCGTCGCTGCTAACCTGCGCGCTTGCCGCCAGACAGGCTATGGTCATGGATAATAAAGTAAAAAGCCTTTTCATTTTTATGAGTTAAGAGTTAAGAGTTAAGAGTTAAGAGTTATGAGGCTGACGCGCCGGCTTCATTGTTTATTTGTTTATTTACAGGTTAAAAGCTGGATGTACACATACTCAAGGACTCCACACCTGACTCTTAGTTTTTAGTTCTTAACTCTTAACTCCCTTCGTAGGTAACGTCAAATTTCCAATCCCACTGGTCATAGAAGAGGTTGCCGCCTTTCCATTCAAGTTCGCCGCGCTGGAAGTCAATGAGGTCGCTTCGCGGGAAGATTTTAGCCGGGAATAACGGTTGCGAATAGTCGCTGTTTACAATCCACCGGTAAGCGTCGATGCCGTTGGTATAAAAATATTTTACGTCATTATCTTCCGAGAACAGGTTGACGCCGAATGATTCGTCCATAGGTATCCACCCAATGCCTTCGATGTAAAATTCGCTCCAGTCATGCAGGTTGGTGCGGTTGGGGTGCATCATAAACCCGCTTTGCCAGCGGGCGGGAATGCCGTTGTAGCGCGCCAGGGTCATGAATAGCAGGGTTACCTGCCCGCAATCGCCGTGCCGGTTTTCCAGCACGTATGCCGGAATATTGTCTATCGTGGAATAGTCCACCGCGCCTGCCCAGGGGAAGGTTTCATCTATCCATGTAAAAATTTTCTTCATTTTCCGGTAGGGGTTTGTTTCGTCGCCGACGATGCGCGCAGAGATAGCTTTGATGGAATCGCTGAAAACAATGTGGGGCGGGCGTTCTGCCGTACAGGTTTTATATAGTTCGCTGTTCGTATCGTAGGGCGCAAGGGTTTTTGTTTCCAGCCCGAACCATTCGGCTGCCGACCGGTACGAAAATTCATAAGCAAACGTTAGCGGTTCGCCTTGCCGGGCGGTTTTTTCCATATACAGCGTCCGGTGGGCGTATTGCGGCGGGGAGATGATGTAATTGCTGTCGTTTACGGCAAGCAGTTGGACATTCGTTTGCCGGCGGACGTCTTCCCGGAGCCAGGGCAGCCAGCAGCGGACTACCTCGCCTGCCGGAACGGCGTCAGGCTTCAGGGTTACGCGGTAGCTCACTTTCATGCGGACGGGAGCCGTCAAGGGGCGTTGTGCCTTGCTTGCGGTAGCGATGACTTCAGGCAGGTGCTTTTTCAGCGTTTCTTCTTTTTTATCCACTGTGGCGGCGGGCGGGTTTATTTCGCGTTTGCGGGCGGCGGCGTCCCTGTTGATGCGGAACAGGTTGGGCGCGGCTTCGGCAAAGTACTTCCGTTCCCCGTCGATAGTAAGCGCTTCCAGCGATTTTTCGCTTTCCCATTGGGATAGCATTTCATCGGTTACGTTGGGATAGTATTTTTTGATGTAGTTCATAACATCGTCCTTCGTTTGGTCAAACTCCAGGGCGATGCGGTGCATCTTGTCTTTCCGCCATTGGAGGTCGTAGACCGTTGTTGCCGGCGGATTTGTTTCGGCAATATACAGGTCGATGAGATAGGCGGCGCGGGTAAAATTCCCGGCTTTTTCTTCGGCGTCAATTTGCGCCAGGCTCACCGGCGACGGCGTACAGGCGCATAACAGCAGCGCAAACGCAAAACAGTAGAATATTTTTTTCATAGTGGTAATTGTTTTTTGCAAATATACAAAAAATTGGCAGATACGGCAGGGTAGGGGACAAGGGCAAATGCAAGCGCCAAATGCAACCGGATTATTCAACACAGGGAAAAGCTAAGTTTCACAAGTAAAATCAACAGCGGTAAAAATAAAATTTGCCGGTAAAAAATATTATTATAATCATTTGTTCTTTGAAATATTTAATAGATATTAGAAACTACTATCGCTTTAACTTTTATCCTGCGAGCTATTCAAAATCGCGAAAATTTCATTGACGTAAGAATATAAGTAAAAGCAACCTTTCCAAGAATATTTTTGTTGCGCCTTGTCCAATGCAACGAAGTATATTATTATCCGTGTTTTCTCTTTTTAGTATCTTTGTATGTTTTTTTAATAGCTACATGAATAGATACGGAATTTTTATTATTGCCTGTACTTGCCTGCTGCTACCCGTCGGAGCCGCCGCACATCCAACCCTGCAACAGGAACGCCGCCATGAACAACGCTGGGTAGATTCTGTGATGAATACCCTCTCTTTGCGGCAACGCATTGCACAATTATTTATAGTGTCGGTAGAAGCCGTAGCGGGTAAAAAAAACAATACCGGTAAAGTCGTTGCGTTAATTGAAAAGGAACAAATCGGCGGCGTGATTGTGATGAAAGCGCAGTTGAGTTGTTATGCGGAAAATATCAACCGGCTGCAAGCGCACAGTCCCCTTCCGCTGTTAGTGGCTATGGACGCCGAATGGGGCGTAGCCATGCGCACCGACAGCGTGTTGAAATTCCCGCGCCAAATGATGCTGGGCGCGCTTTCCGACAACCGGCTGGTGGAAAGCATGGGCGAAGCTATTGCCGGGCAATGCAAGCGAATGGGCGTGCATCTTAATTTTGCGCCGGTGGTGGACGTCAATAATAATCCCTATAATCCGGTAATAAACGTCCGTTCGTTCGGGGAAAATAAATACAATGTGGTGGGGAAAAGTATAGCTTATATGTACGGCTTGCAAAACCAGGGCGTGCTGGCATGCGCCAAGCATTTTCCCGGACATGGCGACACGTATCAGGATTCGCACGAACAACTGCCGTCCGTCAACCATTCGCTGCGGCGGTTGGATTCGCTGGAACTTTATCCGTTCAAGGTATTGATGGAAGGCGGCGTGGATGCGGTAATGGTCGGGCATCTGCAAGTGCCGGCTTACGACACGCTAAAACGCCCGTCTACGCTATCGTCCAGCGTGGTGGCGCATTTATTGAGAGATGAATTGGAATTTAGCGGGCTGATTATTACCGATGCGCTAAACATGAAAGCGGTAACCGCCGCCGCGCGGAAAGATTCTATTGCCCTCTCGGCATTGTTGGCAGGCAATGATATTCTGTTGATGCCGGACAATGTTTCTGCGTCCCTTGATATAATAGAAAATGCGGTAAAAGAAGAAAAAATTTCCGTACACAAAATAAACACCAAATGCCGGAAAATGTTATCGGCAAAGTACCGCGCGGGTTTGAACAATTATCGTCCCGTAAAGGCGGAGGGATTAGCCGCCGACCTGAATGCACCCGCCTATAAAGCCTTGCGCTATCAACTGACCGAAAAAGCCCTGACCTTACTCCATAATCAAGACAGCTTGCTTCCCTTACGCCGCTTGGATACGCTCAAAATCGCCTGTCTGGAAATAGGAAAAAATGAGGGACGTTTTTTTCGACAACAATTATCCTGCTACGCTGCAATAGACACTTTTTCCGTTGGAGCTGTTACCGGTGCGGATACGTTGCGCCTGTTGCGGAAACAATTAGCGCCCTACAACCTAATTATCGCCGGATACCATTATACCGACGCGCGGGCGCAGTTCAATTTTGGCGTGGACAGCCTCATGGCGCAGTTCCTTTCCGGGCTTGCCGCCGAAAAGAAAGTTATTCTTAATTTCTTCGGAACGCCTTATGGAATAAAGAAATTTAACAGCATCCAAAATTTCGCTGCGTTAATTGTGTCGTATGGCAATACGCAATACAGTCAGGAACGCTCTGCGCAATTATTGTTTGGCGGCGTTGCGGCGCAGGGAAGTTTACCGGTTTCCATTGATAACTTATGGAATGCCGGCAGCGGAATAAAACAGGAAAAAACTACGCGGTTGCATTATGTCCTGCCCGAAGAAATAGGCATTCCGGACGCGCGGCTGGCAGTCATTGACACGATCATGGCGGAAGCCATCCGGCAGCATGCCACGCCGGGTGCGCAGGTAATGGCTATTTATAAAGGCAATGTTTTTTATCACCGGGCGTTCGGCACGCACGCTTACGACAGCGTTTCCGCCCCCGTAACCCCAAACGATGTATACGACTGGGCTTCGCTCACAAAAATAAGCGCTACCTTACCCGTGATTATGCACCTTACGGAAGAGGGGAGCATCACATTAAGCGATCCTATGGGCAAGTATATTCCCGCGTTGGAAAACACCAATAAAAATAATTTGAGAATAACGGAACTCCTTACCCACAGCTCCGGTTTGCAAGCATACCTGCCGTTTCAATTATCTTTTTTTCCCGAACGGGAAATACCTCCATTGTTAGACCCGCTGTATTTTTCGCCTGTATTTTCCAGCTTGTATCCTTTGCAGGTAGCCGATAGTTTGTATGCTTCGCCGGAAGTAGCGAAATTCATACGCAAGCAAATCAATGCTTCTTCGCTACTCCAAAAAACGTATCGTTACAGCGATTGGGGCTTCATGTACTTGCAACAGGCAGCCGAAAACATTACCGGAAAAACGCTCGACCAATTAGCCGACAGTCTTTTTTATCATCGTTTGGGAATGAACCATACCGGCTTCCTTCCGTTGCGCCGCATTGAAAAGGCACGCATCCCGCCAACCGAAACAGATATTACTTTCCGGATGCAACGCTTGCAAGGAACCGTACACGATCCTACGGCAGCGTTGCTGGGCGGCGTATCGGGACATGCCGGCGTATTCGGCAATGCCAATGATTTGGCAAAATTATTGCAACTTTACCTCAATGGCGGCACATACGGCGGCGAACGCTATTTCAGCGACAGCCTCGTTACGCTTTTTACCGGCTGCTATGCCTGCGATAAAGGCAACCGCCGCGGGCTTGGTTTCGACAAGCCGGAGCCACGAAAAGGCAAGCCCAGTCCCATTGGCGGCGAATGGTCGCTCGAAAGTTACGGGCATTCCGGTTACACCGGCAATCTCTGCTGGGTAGATCCCCCGCGTGAATTGATTGTTATTTTCCTTTCCAACCGCAGTTTCCCGGACGATAATAAAAAATTAAATACGCTACGTACACGACCAAAAATATTTGCGGAATTTGCCTATATTATCGATGAACTAAAAACACATTAAATTACATCGAAATAACATGCAGCAAAGGCTATAACCTGTCCATCGACAAAAAATGCAAAAAATAAAATCGTTTATATTAGTATGATAACAAGTGATTTATAAATATTTCAAAAAACTATTTATAATTGTTTTTGGTGTTACAAAAAAAATCCCTAACTTTGACGTCGTTTTTTGAAAAGCAAATTTATAATATCAAGTAAACAATTAAACAATTAAACAAAAATAAAAAACTAAAATTTCAACATCATGAAAAAATCTAAAACAAAAACCGGAAAGAAACGCCTTGGCATTTCAGCTTTCCCCATCATCTTTTTCTGTTTTATATTGGCATACGTAATTTACCAATATGTGTATGGTAATCCTGCCAATTTTATGAACAACGACCCGAATAATCATCCCCTGCAAGGAAATCTTTTGGGAACGATTTACAAAGGCGGCGTGATTGTACCAGTAATTCAAACATTATTGCTCACGGTATTGGCATTAAGCGTAGAACGCGCCATCGCATTGAGCAAAGCAAAAGGCAAAAAAAGTTTGCAAAAATTTGTAGTAGCGGTGAAAAAAGCTTTAGATGGCGGTGATGTGGAACAAGCCCATACTTTATGTGATGCACAAAAAGGCAGCGTAGCCAACGTTGTGAAAAGTTCGTTGAGAACTTATTCCGAAGTGATCGCCAATGCACAATTAACCAAAGAAGAACGCCAATTAGCGCTCCGCAAAGACTTGGAAGAAGCCACCATGTTGGAACTTCCGTCAATGGAACAAAACTTGCCGGTAGTAGCTACCATTACTACATTAGGTACCTTGATGGGGCTGCTCGGAACGGTTATCGGGATGATCCGGTCGTTTGCCGCATTGGCAGGCGCAGGTGGAACCGACTCCATCGCTTTGTCCACCGGTATTTCGGAAGCATTGGTAAATACGGCATTCGGTATTGCAACTGGCGCCTGCGCCGTAATATCCTATAACTACTTCACCACGAAAATTGACGGTATAACTCACAGCATTGACGAAATCGGCGCTTATTTGGTACAAACATTCTCCGGCGATAAATAATTGTTGAACGGATAACCTTGCGGAACCGTTGGGCAAGCGGAGTTGTACGGAACAATACAACCAACCGGAGCTATACGGTGTAAACAATTACACGATTAAACAATTAAACAAACAGCGCTATGAGTAATAAAATTAAAAAGAAATCTACCTTTATCGATATGACTGCCATGAGTGACGTGACAGTACTATTGTTGACTTTCTTTATGTTGACCTCCACGTTTGTACAGAAAGAGCCGGTGCAGGTAAACCCGCCTCAATCCGTATCCGAGATCAAGATACCGGAAACCAACATCGTATCGGTATTGATAGAACAGAACGGGAAAGTGTTTATGTCCTTAGACAAACAGCCCGACCGGCGGGAAGTATTGCAAAAGATGGGCGAGTTTTATAAAATTGAATTTACCAATGAAGAATTGAAAAAATTCGAATTACTACCTTCTTTTGGCGTGCCTATCCGTGGAATGAAAGAATTTCTTGCTCTGTCCACCGAAGAGCAAGACCGGATGATTATGAATTATGGGATTCCATGCGACAGCCTGAATAACGAATTCAAAGAATGGATGCGCAATTCAAAAATTGTGAATAAAGACTTGAGTATTGCTATTAAAGCCGACCATGCAACCCCTTATCCAATGATACGAGATATAATGAACACCCTTCAGGACTTGAGGGAGAATCGGTACAACCTGATTACTTCCTTAAAAGATATGCCTGAAATATAAAAGCATTGAAAAATTATGGCAGAAATTCAAGAAAACAGCGATAGCGGTAAAAGGGGCAAACAGAAAAAATTCAATGTCCGCGTGGACTTCACGCCTATGGTGGATATGAACATGTTGCTTATTACCTTTTTCATGCTTTGTACTACCATGAGCAAGCCGCAAACCATGGAAATCGCCATGCCGCGTAAAGACGTCATCGATGATGACATGACCTTAGTAAAGGAGTCGAACGCCGTGACGATTTTATTGGGAAGAGACGACAAAGTATATTATTACTTGGGACGGCTTAAAGAGGAAGACTATGAAAATCCTGAAAAATTAAAAGAATCTAATTTTTCGGGCGATGAAAACAGCGTCCGGGCTTTATTATTGGGACGTAACCACGAGGTGGTGCAACGAATAAAAGAGCTGAAAACACGTAAGGAAAATTTGGAAATTGCAGATTCTACCTATAAAAAAGAAGTTACCGAAGTCAAGAAGAATAAAGACGCGCCAAGGGTTTCAATAAAAGCGTCGGATTTTTCGAACTACAAAAATTTGATAGATGCGTTAGATGAAATGCATATCTGCAATATCGGGGTATATGCCATTGAAGATATTACGGCAGGCGATTTACGCTTGCTGGAAAACCTTACGGGAGGCGGATATGAAAAGCAGACTGAAACAGAAGTAAAACAATAAGAATATGGCAAAAGATATAAATATAACCGGAAACGAATGGCTGGAACTGGTTTTTGAAGGAAGAAACAAAGCGTATGGCGCTTATGCCATCCGTAAAAGTTCTACCAAACGCCACTTGCTCGCCTATTTTATAATTATCGTCTTTGCCTTAGTGATGATGATTTTCCCGACGGTCATGAAACTGATAACGCCAAAAGGAGGCGAAGAAAAAGTGACGGAGGTAACTACATTATCCACTATTGCGGAAGTCCCCGAAGAAAATAAAATAGAAAAAATCGAAGCGCCGCCGCCGCCGCCATTGAAAAGCACCATTAAATTTACGGTATCAAGAATCGTGGAAGACGAAAAAGTGCCGGACGAAGAAGTGCGCACGATGGAAGAATTGACGGAAGTGAAAACCGCCATTTCCGTAGCCGACGTACAAGGCAACGACGACGAAACGGGGCAAGATATTGCCGACTTGGAAGAACATAAATTGATAACGGAAGCCGAACCGGTATATATGACCGGCGCGGTAGAACAAAATCCGGAATTTCCCGGTGGTATGGCTGCGTTGATGAAATGGATAAAAGATGAATTAAGGTATCCTCCCGCCGCTGCCGAAATGGGTATTGCCGGTCGGGTAACCGTGCAATTCACGGTAGGCAAAGACGGTTCGGTGCGCGACATAGTCATTTTAAGAGGCGTGGACAGTTCGCTGGACAAAGAAGCGCTCCGTATCGTAGGGAAAATGCCGAAATGGATTCCGGGTAAACAGGGCGGGCAAGCGGTAAACGTTCGCTTCATTTTACCGGTAAATTTCCAATTGCAGCAATAAGCGTTTTTCATGAACAGGTGGTGGTATCATCGGACAGGTTGTTTCCTTTTGTGTTTGCTTTTGATAGCTTGTAAAGGGAAAAAATCGAACGCTCCGGATGATACCTTGTTTAGCGGAGTTATCACCATTGCGGTGGACGAAACGCTTTCGCCCTTTGTGCAGGAAGAAATAGATGTATTCGAATCGCACTATTCGCTGGCAAGTATTATTCCAAAATATACCGATGAAGTACATGCATTGAATTTATTGTTGAAGGACAGCGTACGGTTTGCGGTAACAACGCGCCCGCTAAGGGATGAAGAAATAGCTTCATTCCACAGCCGGAAGTTTTTCCCGCAATCCATAAAAATCGCTACCGACGGCATTGCTTTGATTGTGCACAAAAACAATCCCGATTCGATGGTTAATGTGGAAATGTTACGGCAAATATTTTCCGGAAAAGTATTGCGGTGGAACGAATTGTTCCCGAAATCAAAATCAGGAAACATATCCGTAGTGTATGACCATCCCAATTCCAGCACGGTGCGCTATGTGCAGGACTCTATTTGCCGGGATAAACAACTGTCGGAGCAATCCTACGCGGCGGGTACAAACCCCAAAGTAATCGAATATGTAGCCCGCACGCCGGGCGCATTGGGCATCATCGGCGTAAACTGGATAAGCGAAGAACAGGATTCGGTAAGCCGGGAATTTTTAACAAGCATTCAGGTAATGCGGGTAAGCAGGGAAGAACAACCTACGCAGCAAAACAGTTACCAACCTTACCAATATTACCTTTATACGGGACAATACCCGTTTGTGCGGAATGTGTACATTAACCTGAACGACCCGCGAAGCGGGCTGCCGTCGGGATTGACAAGTTTCATTACGTCCTCCAGAGGGCAGCGGATTATCCTGAAAGCAGGATTACTGCCGGCGACCATGCCAGTAAATATCGTAAATATTCGAGATAAAATATAAAAAAATCAAAATTATGAATGTACTAAAAATAACCAGTTGTATCTGCCTGCTCGGCGCAGGCTTTTTGACAAGCAAAGCCGATAACATAACCGGGATAAACTTGTATGAATCGGGGATGTATCACTCGTCGAAGGTTTATTTTTTGAAACACTTGAACGCTGCATCTTCCCCAGATGAAAAAGCCGAAGCCTGTTATTATTTGGGCAAAAGTTACCTGAAATTGAACCGCCCCGATTCGGCATACTATTATTTTAACTTGGGAATTGAAACGTCGGCTACTTATCCGTTCAACAAAATCGGCACGTCGATGCTGACGCTGGAAGAGTTTTCCACGAAAGGGGAACTGAACAAGGAAATGCAGAAAACCATAGAAACAGTGTTTAAAGACGCTATCAAAGAGGATAAAAAAAATATCCGGTTGCCGTTGGCTGTAGCGGAAGCATACGCGTATGCAAAAAATTATGCAAAAGCCGAAGAATACATCAAACTGGCGAAAAAAACAGACGCTAAAAACGGGTTGCCATTTATGCTGGAAGGCGATATTTTGTTAAAACAGGACATGGAAAAAAATCGTGGAGCCGCCGGCACAAAATATGACAATGCTATTTATTTTTCCCCCGATTTGGTGGGAGCGTATATGAAAAGCGCCCGTATTTATATGCTCATCAACGGCGCGGCTGCATTGGAAAAACTGGAACAAGTAGCCGTCATTGCACCCGGTTTTAACGGCCGGTTCCACTTGCTGGGAGAGCTGCACGAAATACAGGGAAACAGCAAGCGGGCTGCCGAATATTACGGCAAGTTTATTGAGGACGGATATTACGACGAAGAGCATTTACTCAAATATGCCGGTATCCTCTATTTCGATAAACAATATGACAACGTGCTATCCATTATTTATCAAGTACTGGGCAAATACCCCGACAATTTAGTAGCCAACCGGCTACACGCCTATGCGCTGGCGAAAACAACCAAAGGACAGGAAAGCGTGGATGTGCTCACAACCTTTATGGCAAACATACCGGAAGAAAAAATTATCCTGCAGGATTTCCTTTGCTATGCCGAAGAATTGGAAGAAAATAAACAATATCCGGAGGCGGCGGATTATTATAAAAAAGTAATTCAGAAAGACCCTTCCCGGAAACAATTGTTACAGAACATCGGCGAGTTGTACACCAAAAGCCAACAACCGGATTCCGCTATTCGCTATTATAACCTTTACCTGAATTTCCTCGAACAACCCAATGCCTCTATTTACTTTCAATTGGGGCGCAACTATTATAACATAGCCGCCGCCGATTCATTGGAAACCCAAGCGGAAAAACTGCGGAAAGCCGACTCTGTTTTTACGCTACTCGCAGAATTAGCGCCTGCAAGCTATTTAAGTTATTTTTGGCGGGCGCGTATCAATTCGCAGTTAGACCCCGAAACGACGCTGGGCTTGGCAAAACCGTTCTATGAAAAAGTCGTTGAAATTGTCGCAGACCAAACCGACCGCTACAAACGCGAGTTGATAGAATGTTATAAATATTTAGGCTATTATTACTACGTGCAAGCCGACAATATTACTGCCAAGCATAATAACAACGCCAGCTTTGCACGGCAGGAATACAACACTGCCAAAGAATATTTCCAAAAAGTTTTTGAACTTGACCCGGACGACGCCATCGCCCAAAAAGCTATCGAAGATATCAACGTGAAATAACGAAACGCACACGTTGCTTTATGGAAACGCCAACAGGATTTAAAACCCTGTTGGCGTTTCCTGTAAATACAAAAACCGCAAAGGATGGTAATCATCTAATTTCTTTTTTGTATTTAAAAAATTCTTTTTACCTTTGCACCAAGTTTATGTTCCTTAAAACATACTGATCACTTTTATTCTATTTCTGAAATCTGGAAAATTTCGTAGTGATGTGAATAAAAGTAAATATCCACAAAAGAAATGTGGGCTTTTACTTATACGTCACTTGGTATTCCAGAACCACAGAAATAATAAGTCGAGTTCACGTTTCGCATTTTATGCCTGAACAATTTCCCGAAACAAGACTTTCCGAATAAAAGCTGAGAAACGCGAATTACGCGGGTTTTAAGAATTATACGGATGTAATGCGGCAAAAGGGATTGTTTAGTGAATGTTTGTGTTTGTGGGTAATTATAAATGCGAAACAATCCCTACACCGCAAAAGAAGGGGAAAAAGCTTCTGTCCCCGAAAGGGGAAAGGAAGTTGAAAGTTGGAAGTTGAAAATTGAAAGGTGAAAGTTGAACATAGTGGCGGCAGCCAATTAGAAATTAGCAATCAAATATTAACCATTAAATACAAACGATTATGAAATCAAAATTATCAAATCAAACAACGACAATGTCCCCACGTGGGGGACTAAGGAGACTTGCCTTTAAAGGTATTCTCTTGCTTTTACTGTTCCCCGTTGGGAACTGGTCGGGCTTGGGCGGAAAAGCCTTTGCCCAAGCGAGCATAAATATGCTCGGTACGGATTATGCTGCGCACGAAGTAACTTTTAGCGTGTCATGGGTAACAGCCGGCGTTAGTCGCGTGTGGGTGTGGATTGACTATGGCGCACTGGACGACAACGTCCCCAATGCCAACTGGTCGCATGCCAGCATTGCATCGGCTGCAGCTACCGCCGGCAGCATTGACCCAACGTCCCTCAACGGACGCGGCTTTTATATTACCACAAACCCTTCGACTGTCACGGCTACCTTAAAAAGCGTTCCCGCTAAATTCAACTGGTGCGCTTACGGCAGCGACGCCCCGCCAAAGATGCTTTCCAACAACAGCGGCACTTTAACGCTGGGCGGCACGCCGCCGTTTGTAATTTCAGATGTTTCCGGCGCATCCTATACCGTTTCGGGCAGCACGGTTACCGCACAGGAAATAGTTGACGCCGGCGTAGCGCCCATTTACATTACCGACTTGACAGGTTGCACAGGACTGTTGAACTTTGGTACGCCGGTAGAGCAGGGGAGTTGTACTTTCACGCAGCCGGCGGTGGTAAACACTTTTGCCGCTTTCCCCGCGAACTACAGCGCATCTACCTTTGTTTCGCTGCTGGACGAGCGCGATTGGAAAATTTACACTGCCGTAAAGATAGGCAACCGTTGGTGGATGGGGCAGAATTTGAATTACCAACAAGGCTTGACCTATTTTACTAAAACCGGTACACCTACTACAGAGACCGGTTCCCAACCTGCATTGCGCGGCGGTTTTTGGTGCCCGGCTGATAACACTAACAATATACCTCAAGTGGTTTGTGATTACTGGGGCGCATTATATGCATGGGAAACGGCGATGATGCTGGACGGTAAAGGAACGTGGACGGAAGTAGGCGATTGTTATTGTACCGGAGCGGCTAATTCACTGCCTTGCCAAACGAATTTTGGGCGGAAAGAAAGTAGCGGTATTGCCATTGGCGGACGCGGTATTTGCCCGCCGAACTGGCATGTGCCAACGGATTTTGAATTAGGTGTATTGTTCGACGCTATGGAGAGTGGGGGAGGTACTATTCATCAGACAACATCTGTCAATGGTTCCTTTATAGGAACAGACGCCGGTACGCGTGGCAAGGCGAGTTGCCAGGGAAATTCCGGTGATTATAATCCCACATGGGACTCTGGCGCAGGTACGGATTTTTTTAATTTTCGTGGGTTAGCCGCAGACGACCGTAATTGGAATGGAACAAATGACGGCGGTCGCGGTCTCGCCTCGATTTTCTGGAGTTCCGCTGCCTATAGTGGCAGCGACGCATGGACACGGCTCTTCTACTACGCCTATGCCGGAGTGTACCGGCGCGCCCACTACCGTTCGGGCGGCAACAGCGTCCGGTGTGTCAGGGATTAACAAATTGTATCCTTGAGCCGTTACCGCTTTGGCCACCCGCCCCGTCTGTAAGGCGGGGCGGATGACAAAGCGGCGAACGAATAAATAAAACAACACAAAAAAATCAAAACAACATGTCAATTTTTTATAACAAAGTAGAGCGGATAAATCCTCAGGACAAAACAGCGCCCAAGAAATGGTATGCGGCGTTGAAAAGAATTCGTTTGGTACGCGAAAAAGAAATGGCAAAATTGGTTGCCGACGAAACCACGATGGACAGGAAAGAAGTAGAAATGGCGCTTGACCGGTTTGAGCAGATACTTATCCGCCTGTTGCTCGACAGCCATAGCGTGCAACTGGGCGACTGGGGTTCGTTCCACCTCACGTGCAACTGCACAGGGGCGGCTACGAAAGAAGAGGTAACGGCACACAATATCAAAAACCTGAACGTGCGTTTTGTGCCGGGCAAAGAACT
>JAITKG010000054.1 GCA_031278495.1 Prevotellaceae bacterium
AGTAGGGTTAATCTGTCCTTTAACGGTCTGTTTTCATTTTCTTCTTTAGTAAGCGATGAAGAGTGATTATACCCTGCTAATGCACAAGCTTTACTGTACTCACTCTCCTTGATAAACGGAAAAATTTTCCGTATAGCTTTAGCGCTTAAACTGCCATAATCTTGTAGTAAATTAACGTTGGCCAATATTTGTGCGTGTTCTCTCTTAAATCCAAATTTTTCTCCCAGCAGCTCGTATAATCTTTCGTTACCGCTGGTAGAATTGTCATCTTCGTAGGAATGCAGTAAATGCCATAACTGGTATGAAAGTTGACGCTCAAAGGCTTTCCCTTCCAACTCCGCATTAAATTCAAGAATTTCCGGACGAATATTCAGCGAGTCGAAAATTTGTTTTATTATTTTTTTAATTTCAGACGCTTCTATTTTCAATTCCGAAAGGTTGATATCATCGCTGTCTTCTTTTATTTTCAATAAATCGCCGATATTATAACCTTCCATTTCTACAATTTTTAAATAAGCTTCATACAATATTTTATTGGTATGATTGCCGTCAATTGTAGTATAGTTGACCTCCCATTCTTTTGGGTTGTAGCCTAAAATTTCTATAATTTTATTGGCATTTAAATTTCCTTTAATATTTAATTCGTCGAAAAGTTGTTTTTTTGCATCGGCTGCAAGGACTGTAATCTCTTTTGTTTGTTTATTCCGCAGTTCTATATTATGTAATATCTGCCAAATCTTAAATTCTTGAAATAAAGGTGACGACTTATGTGCGACTTTATATCCGATTGTTTTTGTTGTCTTCTTTCCATTTTTTTCTATTTCAATGGTTTTACTTTCAAACTCACAAAAATTTACCATGCCTTTTTGTGATTTTAATTTACGCTGATAAAAAATAATTACATCTCTGATTTCCTGTTTAAGTGCGGGTGTTAATGTCATGTAATGTTTAGCCTGCGTTTCCCATATTGCTTCAAACTCATCTAAGTAATCCTGACGATAAAAAACTTGATTTTTGAGTCTCGTATGAGGATTCGCTTGTAACTGCTTATAAAGATATTGTCCAACGGTTTCTTTTTTAAAATAAAGTTCCTTGCTACGGTCGCTGATAGCGCCCAAGTATCCGCTTGAACTATTAAGATTATTGTTGATTTCGGCAATGACAAAGGCAACTTCTTCTTTCGTTAACTTTGTATTCGTGGCTTTGCTTCGCCATTCATAGGCTTGTAGTTTCTTCTCATCCCTTGTTCCTTTATTTTCGGCAGTGTTGAAGCCATACTTTGTCCAGAAAATAGCAGACGTAGCGCGAAGGCCTTTTCCTTCCAATTCTTTTTTTAATTCATCCGTAAGGATTTCAGGATAAAATGGCTGTTGATAACTCCATACTTTATTTAATTCCGCTTGCAAGTCGGAACGGTAAAAATCAGGTAAATATCGTTTCCCTGCTTTCAATAATTGGTAACAGAATTGTCCCGGGGTGAGGTCTTCTTCGTATAATTGTTTGGCAATAACCATGCCGTCAATAGCATGCCCTTCTTCTTCATTTTTTGCCTTACGACTACTTTTGTATCCACGTTTTTTGTTAATCATTAGTAGTATGCGGGCAAAATCTTCCTTGCTTACTTTTTCGGTAACCGCTTTAGCGCGCACTGCATAAAAACTGTGTGTAAAGCCCTTTTCGTCCTCTGCCAAAACAGTGTTATCGTCAATCAATCCGTGTTGTTTCAAAAGGTGAAGAAGGTTGGCGCGACGCTGTTTATACCGCTGTAAATTACGACGGGCGCCGCGTTTTAATGTCCTGTCTGCATTTATGGACGTCGGTTTTCCTTTTTCAAAATCTGTTTGTTCCTCCGTAGTCAGTGGATTAACTCGGACTCCCAATCCAACAATAGATGATTGTTCGGCGTCATTTTCTTCAGCCTCTTTTACGTAAGCCCAACCTATTGAGGTTGTTCCAAGGTCTAGCCCTAAAATTTTTTTCATAGTTGTTTTTTTTTAGTTATTTATATTTTACTAAACTTTTTTGTATTTCAAAAAATTTTTCTTACCTTTGTGCCAGAATTCAATCAAGACACAATAAGGATTATTCCGTTGTGAAAACATTAAGTTGCCCTCGTCTTCAACGGGGGCTTTTTTATTTTCAATTATTTATTAGATCCAAATATTTCATAAAATTATTGTTTTGTTCGTTATTTACTATATTATTGGAAATAAAAGACCCAAAGGTAAAAATTTTTTATGACTTCTGCAAAAATATTTGAATTACTACACTTTGGCAGGTTCAAGCACCAACTGCATAAATATAGGTATAATTTAAGAAGAACAAGTTCACGGGTTTATTCCAAAGAATACCTTTTCTTGGTCTCCGGTTTAATTTTTTTTGAAATTCATAAATTTGATCATCTGTTAACTTGGCAAAGTTACACTTTTTAGGAATATATTGCTAAATTTACTTTTCAGTTTCCGTATCATCAGAAATCTGATACTATGTTCTACCATCGTAAACATATATTGTGTAAGAGTAGTTCCCTGTATTAAATCCATTTCCCAATCCCCAAAACGAGCACGTTCATCAATTATCTTCGGTCGGTTGTGAATGGATACATGGCTAGGGATAGGGGAAGCACGCCTGCCTACCGACCGCCTGTGGCGTTTTAATTTATGCCGTTTCTTTGGTAAACTTCCGAACGCTATGAAATCGTTCTTTTCTAATACTGGCTATCTTTTGAACTGCATGCGCATTATAACAACCCCTGACGGTCTGGTTGCGTCGCAGTTCCCTGCTGATTGTACTTTGGGACACACCGACGGCTTGGGGCATCTCCGCCTGACTACAGCTAACTTTTTTTAATGCGGATATTTCGTATCTTTATTCTATGGTAATATGAGGCATATTTCTGTATTCTGGGGATACTGCACAAATATACTCTTCTTTACCTACAAGAAGAATTCTTATGTTCTTCTTGTGTCCTTTTATTCTTTATGCATTTACTATATGCATTTACTATTTGGATTTACAGTCAACGCATTTAATTTTGCATCTTGTCATATTCCGCGCACCGTCATTCCGAGCGAAGCGGAGCGGAGTCGAGGAATCTGCTGCGTCTTGCGCTTGCTGCTTTGCGCCGCCCTGCGTGCTGGGGCAGATTCCTCCGCTACGCGGCTCGTGCCTCGCCGCTCCGGTCGGAATGACGCGCGCTACACAACGGCGCAAGACGCAAAATTAAATGCGTTGCCCCCATTACCAATTAAATTCGCCGGCGTACGTACAACTTACCTGCAAATTTATTTCCCTTTTTTATTCGATTGCTTGCTTGCCGAAGGCTGCCGGTTGCTTAGTGCCGGCTGCACCCATCCCAGTTCCGGTTTCCCGTATTTCCAGCCCCACCAAAGGAATATAATTCCTGCGATGATGAACGGCAAACTGAGTATTTGCCCCATGTTGAAAAACAAGTTTTGTTCAAACGCCACCTGGTCGTTTTTGATAAATTCTATGGCAAAACGCGCGCCGAACAGAAGTATTAAAAATATGCCGAACAACATGCCGCGCTTGAGTTTCGGCAACTGTTGGAAGTATAAATACCGCATAATAAAAAATATCAGGAAATATGCTGCCGCCTCATAAAGTTGTGTCGGGTGATGCGGGAGGATTTCGCCGTTGCGTACAAAAATAAATCCCCACGGGAGGGTGGTTTCGCAGCCATACACTTCGGAATTCATCAGGTTGCCGATACGCACGAATGCGCCCGCCAGCGGCACAATGAGCACAATCCGTTCCAGCGCCCAGAGGTACGGTTTTTTATGTTTGCGGCTCCACCAGAAAAGCCCCAGTAAAATACCTATGGCGCCGCCATGGCTCGCCAATCCTTGATAGCCGATAAATTCAAACTGCGGGGAAAAACGTACCGGCAAAATTATTTCCAGCGGGTTGGTGAAAAAAAGCGCCGGTTGGTAAAATAAAAAATGCCCCAAACGTAATCCTACAAAGGTAGAAACAACCGCCACAATGGAAAAATTGTCGAATAGCTGTGGCGGTAAATGTTCGTGGCGAAATATATTGCGCAATACAAAAAAAGCCATAACAAACCCGCTTACGAGCAATACGCCGTAGTAGCGCAAATGAATAGCCCCAAGCGAAAAAATTTCGGGATCAACATCCCAGCGGATACTTAAAAAATGATTCATATTCGGTATGTATTATTTTATTATTGATAATTATTTCCAAATTCCTACTTTGATTTTTCCAGTGTGAAAGCAAAGACGGTGCCTACGTTCAGTTTGCTTTTCACGTTAATGGTTTCGCCATGCGCATCAATGATGTGTTTTACAATTGCCAGTCCAAGCCCGCTGCCGCCGTGTTCGCGCGAACGGTGCTTATCCACGCGGTAGAACCGTTCAAAGATGCGCGAACAATGGTCTTCGGCAATGCCGATGCCATTGTCTTTCACTTCTACCAGCACATGGTCGTGCATGTCGGAAAACAGTACTTCCGTTTCGCCGCCTTCGCGCCCGTAGTTGATAGAATTACCTATCAGGTTAGTCAATACCTGCGCAATGCGTTGCCGGTCGGCATATACCATGATGCGGCCGGTGGCGGGGCGTTGCATATAGAGGCGGATATTCTTCTTTTCGGAAACAATTTCACATGCCGCAAATATTTCTTCTACCAATATTATAAGGTTAAAAGACGTTTTGTGCAATATTGTTTCGCCTGTTTCCAGCTTGTTGATAGTTTCCAATTCATCGACCAGTGAAATCAGCCGTTCAATATTCCGCTCGCAGCTTTCCAAATATTTCCGGTTGATGGACGGGTCTTCCAAACCGCCGTCAAGCAAAGTGAGGAGTTGCCCCTGTATCGCAAAACTCGGCGTCTTCAATTCATGTGACACATTCCCTAAAAACTCTTTGCGGAACTGTTCCATCGCCGAAAGCCGGCTGATTTCTTTCGTTTGTTCTTCCGCCCACTGGGCGACTTCCCGGTTTACCCGTTCCACAATATCGTCCGAACGCGGCGCCGTGCGCAACTTGCTGCGCACGGCGCTCATGTTGTAAATGGTTTTGTAAATAGGCGTGATTTTTTTTATAACAAAATCTTTTAATACGATATAAGCAAATACATACAACACGACAAACACAAGGGCATTTACCAATAAAACCATTTTCAAATTTTCCGGTTTGCCGAACACAATGGTTGAAGTAATGCTGACGCCTACGGCAACAAAAGCAATAATGAATGCTATGCTGGGATGGGTAAAAAATTTCATAGTTTAAAACGTGTAAAAACACTTAATGGTAACCGTTTCCCAAAACTGTCGCACAAAAACAGTTCGCCGAATTCTTTTTCGCGCGTTGTTCCAAAAACGTTGGTAATTATAGTATCGGCGACCAATGCCGAAAATCCGTTGGAATATAAATTCAGCACTAAAAAACTGTCACGCGGCGCTAAAATTTTTTTACACTCCTGCAATAAATCCAATAAACATGCATCTAATTTCCATGTTTCACCCGCCGGACCATGCCCGTAAGCCGGCGGGTCAAGGATAATGCCTTGATAACTGTTGCCGCGTTTGGCTTCGCGCCGCACAAACTTTAACGCATCTTCCACTACCCAATGGACGCCCGCTTGCCCGCTCGTTTCCATATTCCCGCGCGCCCATGTTACCACTTGCCGCACGGCGTCCAAATGGGTTACATCGCCGCCGGCAGCCTTTGCCGCCAGCGATGCGGCGCCGGTATAGGCGAACAGGTTCAGGATTTTCGGTTGCGGCGTTTCCAATCCGCGCACGGCGGAATAAATATAATCCCAGTTCGGCGACTGTTCGGGAAATACGCCCACATGCTTGAATGCCGTCAATCCCAAACGCAAGCGAAATTGCAAAGCGCCTTTCCGGTAATGGATATACCATTGACCGGGCATTGTTTTCAAACAGTTCCACGTACCGCTGTCTTCCTTGCCTGCCCTGCCGAAACCTGCACCGGTGGTATAGGAGGTATGCATCTGCCGCCGCCATGCTTCCTTTGTTAAGGTTTTTCCCCAAACTGCCTTTGGCTCGGGACGCGCCAGCACATAACTGCCGAAGCGTTCGAGTTTCTCAAACCCGCCGCTATCTATCAACTCGTAGTCATTCCAATTATCGGGCGAAAGCAACAACATCATCCTTACCTATTGCGGCACAAAGATAGTAAAAGAATTAGGAATTAAGAATTGGCTGGCGTCAGCCTAAATCCGTAAATCTGTAAATCCGCAGACCCATTCCGGGCTGGGGAAAATTTTAGTATATTTGTATTAGTTTATAAATAATTTAACACGATGGAAAAAATACTGGTTATTGGCGCCCTTGGGCAGATTGGTTCGGAACTTACGATGGCATTCAACGAAAAGTACGGCAATGAAAATGTAATAGTAGCGGACATTGCGGAAGACAAAAATAATATATATGCCGGCAATGTATTTGAAAAAATAGATGTAACGGATAGCGCGTCCATTGAAGCTGCCATCAAGCGGCATCGCATCGACACGATTATAAATCTGGCGGCAATTCTTTCGGCAACCGGTGAAAAAAATCCCGACCTTGCCTGGAAAATCAATATCGACGGGCTGTTGAACGTTATCCGGTTGGGCATAAAATATAAACTCGACCGCGTCATGGTGCCGAGTTCCATAGCTGTGTTTGGACCGCAGTCGGTGCTTTACAACACGCCGCAGGAAACCGTACTCGTGCCGAATACCATGTATGGCGTAACGAAAGTCGTTGGCGAACTGTTGGGCGATTATTACTTCAAAAAGTCGGGACTGGATTTCCGCGGCATTCGTTATCCCGGCGTCATCAGCAACAAAACCATGCCCGGCGGCGGAACGACCGATTATGCGGTGGAAATTTTTTATGCAGCGGTGAAGCATAAAAAATACACTTGCTTCCTCAGCCCCGAATCCTGTTTGCCGATGATTTATATGCCCGATTGCATCCGCGCGACGTTAATGCTGCTCGAAGCCGACCGCAGCAAGTTGCGGCATTGCGGCAACTACAATGTCGGCGCGATGAGTTTCACGCCCGAAATTTTGGCTGATGAAATCAGGAAGCACATTCCCGAATTTACCATTGACTACCGCCCCGACTTCCGCCGCGAGATTGCGCGTTACTGGCCTGCTTCGGTGGACGATTCTTCCGCCCGCGCCGAATGGGGCTGGAAGCCCGAATGGGACATCGAACACACCGTCGCCGACATGCTCCGTGCGATACGGGAAAAAAATTTGTAAGCAGGGAGCTAAAATTACCGATTTTTTTTAGTCAATAAATAAAATTTGCAAATAAAAAAAATGTAGTTATATTTGTAGCAATAATTGTATGTTCTTTTAAATAAAAATCTTTATTCTATTGCTCGAAACTTAGCAATTTCAAACATCTAAAGAATAAAGCAATTTCACTTAATAAAAACGTGGATTTTGTTTGTTTTAGATGTGGGTATGCTAAGACCTCGAGTAATAATAAATACTATCCGCGTTTTGCTTGTTATTA
>JAITKG010000068.1 GCA_031278495.1 Prevotellaceae bacterium
GATTAACCTTCTTAGCATCATAGAATAATTAACCGTAAAAAATAGAAAGCATGAAAACAAACAGCCTTTTAATTACCATAGCTGCCTTTTTGGTAGCCTTCGCCGGATGTAAAACCGAACCGGAATACCACGACGTATTTTATTTCTCAGGCACGGAAGACAACCCGGCAACCACACTCTACGTAGAAAACACGGCGGAAATGGGCGTCACCATATCTTCCTCCGGCGTGGTGAACAACGACGTAAACATTACCTTCGGCGTGGACAACAGCCGGGTGGAATATTATAATAACGTACACGGAACAAACTACCAGCCCTTGCCTGCTGCAAATTTTTCGCTGGATACAAAAACACTCACCATCAAAAGCGGGCAAAACATATCGAATCCGGCAAAAATATCCATCCTCTCCCTTGACGGGCTGGCGGAAGGCGTTACCTGTTGCGTTCCGCTGAGCATTACGGCTGTCGAAAACGGCAGCGGAAAAGTGCTGGAAGCTTCCCGCACAAAGTATATTGTCATCGGGCAAATCATTAAAACCCGTGCGGCGAAAATGAAACCGAACTACTGGACGGTGGATTTTTCCGGCGACGAATCTTTGCGTGCCGTGCCGCAGGTTACCTACGAAGCGCGGGTGTATGTCAATAAATATAATTCCAAATCATCGGAAGTTGGCATCGCCACAGTGATGGGCATGGAAGAAAATTTCATCCTGCGGTTCGGCGATTCGGAAATCAATCCCGACCAGCTACAGATAGCCAAAGAGAGTTACAAGGTGGCAAGTTCCTCCGGACTGCCCACGCAGGCATGGCACCACGTGGCAGCCGTATTCGACGGCACGCAGTACATGCTCTACTGGAACGGCAAACTGCAAGGCTCAACGCCCGTTCCCTACGCCACGCTGGACTTCATGTATCCGGGACACGAAAACAACCGCTTCAAAATTGGCGCCTCAACGCAGGGCAACAGCCGCCAGCTCAACGCATTTATCAGCGAAGTGCGGGTATGGCGGAAAGCCTTAACGCCAAACGACCTGCTCAATAACCTGTGCTACGTTGACCCTACCGCCGACGGGCTGGTTGCCTACTGGCGCTTCAACGGTACGGACAGCAACGGCAATATCCCCGACCTTACGGGACATGGCTTCGACGCCAAGCCGCGCTACACCGTCACCTACACCGAAGACGTAAAATGCCCCGACATGTAACGGTTTCCGGCGCACAGCGGCGGAAAAGTTGAAAATTGAGAGCTGAAAGTCGAAAATTACGGCAAGTGCACCGGCGCCGGCTAATTTTCAACTTTCAGCTTTTAACTTTCAACTAAAAACTGTTTGAGCAGCTTCCTGAGCATGTCATTTTTTCATAAAATCCGGCTGGAAGGCTTTCTGACCATGTCATTTTTTACAAAAACAGTTTGAGCGGCTTCCTGACCATGTCATTTTTTATTTGCATAACATGGGGGCTAAATGGAATATGGAGGAAGCGGGGGCGCTTTAATAAAAAAACCGGCTCCAAAACTTGCTAACTGAAAACATATTAAAGAATAGCAAGAAAACCTGTTAACTCAAAATGCGTTAAAAAAGAGCTAACGTGGGAGCCGGTTAATATAAACATTTCCTGTTTTATTTTCATTAAAAAATAGCCGGTTCTTTCGACCTACTCAGTTCCTATGCACAAAGAACCAACAAAAGAGCCGGCTATATATTATAGCCATCCGAATATCCGGAACAGGAAAATTGTTACCACAGCGACAAATGTAATAAACAGCAACAAGACCACTAAAAGATATAACCAATCTATTTTTTTCATAGTTTTAAATTTGTTTTAAGTATATTTTTTTAATGCTACCTCCTAAAATACGAAACGTGAACTACACTTACTATTTCAGGGGTTCAGGAAGACCTAGTCAACTATAAGTAAAAGCCCACGTTTCCGAGGGAATTTTATTCAAGTGACTAGAAATTTTCCTGATTTCTGAAATAGAATAAAAGTATCATCAAAATGAGAAAGACCGAAAAACAGCGCAAAGGTAAAAAAAATTTTTAATTTGCAAGTTAACCGTAACTCAATAATCGAAAATCGAAAGTTGCGGCAAGTGCACCGGCGCCGGCTAATTTTCAACTTTCAGCTTTTAACTTTCAACTAAACTGGTTCCAGCATACTTCTGAACGTTTCTTCGTTGATGATTTTTATGCCGAGTTTACGGGCTTTTTCGAGTTTGGAACCGCTTTTATCGCCCGCCAGCAGGTGCGTAGTTTTAGCAGAGAAGGTATTGCCTGCGCTTCCGCCGTGCTGTTCGATGAGGGTTTTGAAGTCTTCGCGCGGACGGCTCAATGTGCCGGTGATGACAAAACTCATGCCCGCCAATGTATCGGACAGCCGCTCCTGCGCGCCGGCTTCAAACTGCACGCCGGCGGCGCGGAGGCGCGCCACCAGTTCGCGGTTGCTTTCATCGGCAAAATAAGCAAGGATACTGTCGGCAATCCGCTCGCCCACCTCGTCAATAGCGAGGAGCTGTTCCTTGCCGGCATGCGCCAGCGCGTCGATAGAACGCATGGCGGCAGCAATCTTCCTGGCGGTCGTTTCGCCCACATAGTGGATGCCCAAAGCAAACAACACCTTTTCAAACGGCGTGCCAACAGATGCGGCAATACTTTTCACGAGGTTTTCAGCTGATTTCTCGCCCCAGTTGTCGAAATGCGCGAGGTCTTCCTTTTTCAGGGCATATAAATCGGCGGCGTTTTTGACCAGTCCCTTCCGGAAAAGCAATTCTATGGTGGCTTCGCCGGCGGTGATGTTCATTGCTTTCCTGCCGGCGAAGTGTTCTATTTTCCCGAGTATTTGCGGCGGGCAATGAACGTCGTTCGGGCAGTAGTGCCTCGCTTCGCCTTCGTCGCGCACCAATGCCGCGCCGCATTCGGGGCAATGGGTAATATATTGGAATGGCTCGCTCCCGGCAGCCCGCCGCTCCAAATCTACGCCCACGACTTTCGGGATAATCTCGCCGCCTTTCTCTACTTTCACCCAATCGTGCAGGCGGATATCAAGCGAGGCAATCTGTTCGGCATTGTGCAGCGAGGCGCGCTTCACGGTAGTTCCCGCCAGCAGCACCGGCGCAAGGTTGGCGACCGGCGTAATCACGCCCGTGCGCCCTACCTGAAAATCGACGGACAGTAACTCCGTGAGGACTTGTTCCGCTTTGAACTTAAAGGCTGCCGCCCATCGCGGCGACTTGGCGGTGAAACCCAAACGGCGCTGGTGCGCAAATGAATTTACTTTTATCACCACGCCGTCGGTGGCGTAGGGCAGGGCTTCCCGCGCTGTTTCCCAATGCCGGATAAAGCCGAATACTTCTTCTATGGAACTGCATTTGCAAATATGCTCCGATACCGCAAAGCCCCACCGTTTGGCTGCCAGCAAATTTTCGTAATGATTGCCGGCGGGCAGTTGTTCGCCCAGCAGGTAATATAAAGAGCAGCTCAATCCGCGTCTGGCGACTTCGCTGCTGTCAAGCAGTTTCAACGACCCTGCGGCGGCGTTGCGCGGATTGGCGAAGGGTTGTTCGCCGTCCACTTCGCGTTCGCGGTTCAGGCGTTCAAAGGCATGGAAGGGCATGTAAATCTCGCCGCGTATTTCAAATTCGCGCGGGAAATCATTGCCCTGCAATTGTTGCGGAATCGCCGGAATCGTGCGGACGTTTGCCGTAACATCATCGCCGCTCTGTCCGTCGCCGCGCGTAACGGCTTGGTGCAGGCGGCCGCCAAGATAGGTCAGCCCGATAGCCGTGCCGTCGAATTTCAATTCGCATACATATTCCGGCTCGCCGTCCAATCCTTTGCGCACGCGGTTGTCAAATTCGAGCAGCTCTTCCATAGAATAGGTATTGCTCAACGATAACATCGGGTATTTGTGCGCCACTTGCACAAATTCTTTGGTAATATCGCTGCCCACCTGCTGCGTCGGGGAATCTGCCGTAACTAATTGCGGAAATTTTTTTTCAATCGTCGCCAACTCCTGCAACAACATATCATATTCAAAATCGCTAATCACGGGTTGGTTGAGCACATAATAATGCCGGTTATGCCCTTTTATCATCTGCCGCAATTCTGCGGCGCGTTGTATGGCTTGCGTAGTAGTCATTGTCCGAAAATTATTGGGAATTATTTTTACGTTTTACCAAGTCTTTTTTCAGCATTTCGTCGCGGTTAGCGAGTTCCCATGCGGTGTAAAAAACCAGTTGCGTACGGTCGCGCAAAATTTTATAGTCTATGTATTCTTCCGTATCGGTAGGTTTATTGAGGTCATCGTGCAATCCGTCCATATAATAAATAACCGGTACGTGGTGTTTGCCGAAATTATACTGGTCGGAAAAAAGATAAAATATATCCGAAAACGTCGGGCTGTTGTAGAACGTATAATCCAACGTCAGGTTGATTTTCCGTGAATAGTTCACGTAGTCCGAAATATCTTGCAGGTCGGAACTCACGCGGTTGGCGCCCACCAGGAAGAGGTAATTCCGTTGTCCGTTCGGCGAACCTTCGACGCGCCCCACCGCATCAATATTCAGGTTGGCGATAGTGTGCTGCAAGGGATGCAGCGGGTTATCCACGTAATAAGCCGACCCCGCCATTTTCTGCTCTTTCGCGTCGAACGCAATAAATACGACCGAACGCCGCGGGGGATAACCGTTGCGTGCCATAGCGGCAAAGGCTTCGGCAATTTCGAGCATCGCCGCCACACCCGAAGCATTGTCGTCGGCGCCATTATAAATATTGCCGTTGAATACGCCCAAGTGGTCGTAGTGCGCCGAAATAACCAACGCCTCTTCTTTCAAATCGCTTCCTTCGATAACGCCTATGACATTTACGCCCCGCGCGTCGGTGATGAAGGCTTGGAAATAGGTGCTGTCATAAGGCATGTCCAAATGGTTTTTTTCAAATTGCCCTGCAATATAACCGGCGGCAATGAATGCAGCATCGGTGCCGGTTTGCCTGCCCTGCAGGCTGTCGGCTGCCAGTACCCGGACATGTTGCTGTAAATCGCTTTCTAAAATCGAAGCGGCAAAATTCGGTAATTCGCTTTGCTGTGCAAAAACATTTGCAAAAAAGAATAAAAAAGCAATGGTAAGAGATGTCTTCATATAAAAATATAGCATGCAAAAGTAATGAAAAATTCAAAGATTTCAAGGTTTCAAGATTTAAAGATTGTTAGTTATCTTTGCAGTATTATTTTCCGGTATGAAAAAGATAATACGCCGCCTGTTATTTTATTTGCTGTGCATACTGCTGGGCTTGTTTGTGCTGCCGGTATTGCAGGTTGTGGCGGGATGCTGGTTGCCGGTATTTCGCACGCCGTTGATGAGTATCCGCTCATGGGAACATCGCAGCGACAGTACGTGGAAAACGCGCTACACATGGGTTCCGCTGGATAAAATATCCCCGCAACTGGTACGGGCGGTGATTGCTTCAGAAGACAACCGCTTTGAACAGCACCACGGGTTCGACTGGATAGAGCTGGATATTGCGTGGAACAATGAGAAACGGAAACAGAAACGCGGCGCAAGCACGATTACGCAACAGGTAGCCAAGAATGTTTTCCTCTGGCCGCAACGCTCCTGGCTGCGCAAGGGTTTGGAAGCGTACTATACCCTGTTGATAGAATTGTTTTGGAGCAAAGAGCGCATCATGGAAATTTATTTGAACGTAGTGGAAATGGGTAAGGGCGTCTATGGGGCGGAAGCCGCCGCACAGTTTTATTATAAAAAACCGGCGGCGAAATTAACGGCAACAGAAGCGGCGATGTTGGCGGTATGCCTTCCCAATCCCTTGCGCCGCAACCCGAAGAAACCAACAGCTTATTTGCTGCAACGGCAAGAAGCCATCCTGACCTTGATGCAAAAACTTCCACAACCTTTTTTAGAGAATTAAGAATAATGAATAATAAACAACGAACAATGCTTTACCCTTCACGACTAAAAAACTTTTTGATACTGTCCTTATGCTGCCTTTCTGCCTGCGGGGACGGCGGCGGTGACGCGCTGCAAGCGGGCGATTTATTATTCCAATCCGGTAAAGGCGGCTTGAGCAATGCCATTGAAGCGGTGACGGAAGGCGCCGGCGGCTATAATTTTTCCCATGTAGGAATGCTTGTACCCGATAGCAGTGGCTGCCTGCGGGTGATTGAAGCGGTCAGCGATGGCGTGCAACTTACGCCGGTAGATACGTTCTTGCGGCGCAGCGCAAGGGTTGCGCTCGGACGGGTAAAAGACGGGTATAAGCCGTTGCTTCCAGCTGCCATTGCTTTTGCCCTGCGGCAAATCGGCAAACCATACGATGAAGAATATATCTACGGCAACGGGAAATACTATTGCTCGGAATTGATTTACGACGCTTTTTTAGTTGCCAACAACCATATTCCATTTTTCACCTTGGAGCCAATGACCTTTAAATCGCCCGCTACAGGCGCATTCCTCGAAGAATGGGTGCAACACTACCAGCAATTGAACCGCCCTGTTCCCGAAGGCGAACTTGGCTGCAACCCCGGCGGCTTGTCGCGGTCAGGGAAAATAGAAATAGCGATATTGAAATAACAGGTAGTTTCTGTTGATTTAGG
>JAITKG010000070.1 GCA_031278495.1 Prevotellaceae bacterium
GTTACGGAGGCCCAATAAAGGTATATCAACATACCAGCAGTACGAAATCACAATGCAAAGAATACGCGCAATCACTGGGTTATAGTAAATACAATTATGAAATCCAATACGATGGTTCAGGTGAAGCTTACTGTTACGCCTGTAATAACTGATTATATAAACAAATGGATAAGACATTAAACAGCCCTTAACACAGCGTTTCCACCAAACGCCACCTCCGTTGCGCCGTGTTCCCGTTGGGGTTTCATCGCGCAACCGGAGGGAAAAATATAGCATAGAAGAATACATCGCATTTCAAAATAAATTCAACATTCCGTATGAAGAACGTTTTTTGTTCGACTGGATAGCGTAATATCGCCCCTTCGGGGCTTGCACGCCGCCCGAAGCGCGGGGTAAACGGAAAAAAGTGGAGGCTGCCTGCGGCAGCCTCCACTTTTATTCATGCGCAGTGGTTTTTACTGTTTCACCCACCTGGTGTTTCTTGCATAGCCATAGGCGCCGGCAAATGCGCCGCCGGCGGTTTTATTATTGTATATCTGGTAAGAATACGCGCTCAGCCCGCCAAGCAGTTTTATTTCCAGTGCGCCATTGCTATCCGCCGTAATGTCTGTTTCCGGGAAAGCAATCCCTGCATTATTTGCCAATGTGCCATCCTTCACCGCAGCAAAATATGTTTTGAAATCCGGCTCGCCCCAGCCGGGAAGTAATTCCTGCGACGGCAATGTCAATTTCATATTATTGACGGTAGCATATATCGTATGGCCTTTGTCGTATTCATAGGGAGCAAAACCTTCGATTTTTATTTTCCTCTTATCCCCAGTAACGCCGGTAACGGTTATTTCATACGTTTTCCCATTATACCATGCATTACCCGTATTAAAATCTTCCGTAACCGTCCATACGCCTTCCAATGCCTCCCACTGGGGCGGAATGAAAGGAGTTACAAACTCTATGGGATTACTGCAGGCTATGCCGTCTTTTGTAAGGACGTATCCTTTGGCATAGTACCGCGTATCATCGTCCAGGTCTTTGACCGACGCTTTAAATGTTACGGCGTCCGCCGCCACCGAAGACGACGCTGCAAAATCGGCGGTTTTCGAAAAGATAAAGCCTTTTTCAATAAAAGAAACGCCGCTACCAAAAGTAACCGTACCCGAAAAATTAGCAGAACTGCCCGTAACGCCGTTCACCTCTATTGTGACGCCCGGCAAATTGGCAGGGTTCAGCATATAATCGTAATCCGCCTTTTTTAATTCCTCCGTACAGCTTGACAGGGCAAGCGCAAGGGTTAAAATATAAAATACTTTTTTCATACTCTTTTTCTTTATTTATGTTTTATATTTATTCGTTATTGTCTGCCTCCGAGATATCCGGGTTTTCCTGAATTTCGGATTGCGGGATCCGGTAAATCCAGCGTTTGTCCCCGGCGGGTACGGCGAATTTAGCGGAAGAATAATGGTTAGATCCCGGATAGTTACGGTCAATTCCTTTATGCAGGCGTTTCAGGTCGAACATCGCAAATCCTTCGCCCCAGAGTTCAATACGGCGTTGCAGCCACACGTCGTCCACAGTTACGCTGGACTCGTTCCAACCTGGATTGCGCTGGGATAACAGTTCTTTCAGTACGGTTGCCGCCGCCGCGCCGGAACCTTTTTGCGCCAGCGCTTCCGCTTCAATCAGCGCCATTTCGCTGGCGCGCATGTAGAGGTAGTCCATAGTAAATGCGCCGTCGTAGCCATATTTCAGGTTGGCATAAGGCAATTCCCATGCTACCGTTTTTTCTGCCGGCGTTATGGCCGGCTTAATCGAAGCGGGATTGGTCTGAAACCATTTTTTGCGGGCATCGCTTTCCGGAATACTTTCGTACAGGCGTTTATCGACCAGCCGGGCGGCATAATTCACGCCGGCATATCCTGCCGTGAGGTTGGATATATGCGAGAAGAAGGACGCATAAAGCGTAGTGGTTTCCGTATTATGGTCGTAGCCCCACATCCATTCCGGGTTGTTGATATCCATAAAGCCGTCGAAGATGCTGCTTGCCGGCATAATGGCGTATCCCTTGCGGGCTTCCTTCGCTGCCGCAATGGCATTATCCCACTGTTCTACGAGCAGGCAGTAGCGCGCCAGAAGCCCATTGGCTACGGAATAGTCGACCTGGTTTTTCGAACTGCGGGTCCAGCCTTTCAAATTGGACACCGCCGTAGTCAAATCTTCTTCTACCTGCGCTAATACCGTTGCCACGCTGGCGCGGCTGGTGATATTTTCTTTCCCTTCGTTACTTGCATAATACATCGGAACGCCCGGACGTCCGCCGCTGGAGGACACGGGATATACATGCTGGTAGAATTGGACGAGATAAAAATAGGACATTGCCCGTAACGCCAACGCCTGACCGCGCGCCGCCAAAATAGCCGGCGACGCGGATTCAGCCGAAGTCATCGACAGGACGTTGTTCGCGCCCGCTATAACCGTGTAGAAATAGCGCCAGATAATATTGGTACGGCGGTAGTCCCATTCGCGGTTGTCATGCAAATAGTCGAAATTAAACCAGTGCAGGGGAGTCATCACAATGTCGTCGGCCATCATGTCGGAACCATGCAGGATAGCCATGTATCCGAAAGAATCATGGGCGCCGTCACCCATCAAGCTGTTACTTATAAGCGTGTTATAAATAGCGTCTACAAACGACGTTACTTTGGAAGGATCAGCATCAGCCGCCCTGGCAGCCGCATCAGCCGTCATCGTACTGGTTACAGGTACGTCAAAGAAGTCCCCAGAGCAAGATACGCCCAGAAACACAACCGACAATAGTAAAATGATAATTTTATTTGTTTTCATTATATTCAATTTTAAGGGTTAAAGACCAATAAATACGCCTAAAGACAGGCTGCGCAAGGCTGAGTAAACACCAACATAGGTTGAACCGTTAAATGACTGGCGCGGGTCAAACCCCTTGCGCGCCGACGCCAGCCACAGGTTGTCGCCGCTTATGTATACGCGTAACGAACGGATTTTTACTTTGTCAATCACGCTTTTTGGGAACGTGTATCCCAAAGTTATATTTTTCAAACTGAAGTAAGAAGCGCTTGCCAAAAACCGGTCGGACTGGGCATTCAGATTCTGGTCGCCGGCAGAAAGGCGCGGCATGCCTGTATTGGTATTCGTGGGCGTCCAACGGGCATAAGCGTCCCTGTGCCAGTTTTTTCCGGCGCCGCTACCGCCGCCCATCAAACTTGAGTAGAACGAGTCATAGGCATAACCGCCCACCAGAAAAGCGGTTTGCACGCTCAGGTCAAATCCGTAAACCGTTACATCGGTGGATAACCCGCCGTAAGCATCAGGAAAAGCTGATTTGCCTATTTCGTAGAACGTCACTGCTGCATAGTCGTCGGTGGTTACTTTGTTCCCGTTGGCGTCGTCTTTATACCACAGGGATTTTCCCGTAGCGCCGTCCACGCCGGCGTATTTCGGCAGGTAGAAGTCGTACAGGGATCCGCCGAGTTTCCGCCAATAGCTTCCGGAGCGATACCCTGCGGGGTCGGTTTTATCGGCAGGCAATTTGGTTAATTTATTTTTCAGGGTAGTAACATTTGCCGATACATTCCACGTAATATCTTCCGTTTCCAGTATATCCACTTTTAATTCTATTTCCCAACCGCTGTTTTTCATATCAATTTGGTTGTCCCAAACCCATGCGGGAATGCCGAAGGAAGATGGCAAGGGTTTTCGATAAATCATATCTTTGGTTTCCTTAATAAAGTAATCGATATTTAAGGTAATCCTGTCGAAGAATTTGGACTCAATGCCTATGGTAAGGTTGTTCGACTTTTCCCAAGTCAATCCCGGCGCACCTCTAAAGTTCAGTACCGGCGACGGGTATTGCCCGTCGGAAGTAATTACATACTGGTCTTCGTAGAGATTGTAGTAGCCGGGTATATTGTCATTACCTTGCGTACCATAGCTTGCCCTCAGGCGCAAATTGTCTATTTGGTCAATGTCTTCCAAAAACGATTCTTTCTTAATTCGCCAAGCTGCGCCTACCGACCAGAAATTACCCCAACGTACGTCGGGATGGAATAGAGAGGAGGCGTCGCGGCGGAAACTGCCCGAAAGCATATATTTATTGTCGTAACTGTATTCTGCGCGCGACAGGAAGCCTTCCAACCGGTATTTTCCCACATGCGACGTCAAGCTTTTTACCGCGCCGGCATTAGCAAATTCAGGGTTGTAGGGGTCATAGAACTGCATTTTCGAACCTTCCATATGGGTAATTTCGTCCATTTTGATTTCGTGTCCTAACAACACATCTATTTTATGTTTGTCAATTTCTTTGGAGTAGCTCAACAGCTGGTTGGCGTTTAACGCTACATACCGTTCTGCAATTCTGGCGCCGATACCGCCATAAGACTTACCATCGCCTACGATAGGGTTGCGGTATTCATTATAAGTGGCGTTAAATATGTCGTAAGCGATATTGACGGTAAAAGTAAAATCCGTCAGGAATTTTACTTCGCCGTAAGCGCGCGACGACAAGTTATCATATATCGTACGGGTATAGTCGTTTTGCAATACAAACAAAGGGTTTTGTTCCGGAGCATAGGCGCGGGTTTTCGTGGAAAGCACGCCGTTTTCAAAATTGCCCGAACCGAAGTCATAGGCATGTACGCCGTCCACGTAAATGGGCGCGCCGGTAGAGAGGTCATACTTGTAGACCGGATAAATCGGGGCAATATTTTGCGAGAACATAAAGATATTGGCATAATCAGCGCTGCCGCCGGATTCAATAGGGGTATTGGAGGTTGTTTGTGCATAAGCGAGGTTCACGCCTGCCTTAAAGAAATCCTTGAACTTTTGGTCTATTTTTCCACGCACATTTATCCTCGAGAAATCAGACCGGTCTATATACCCTTTATCGTTAATGTAGCCCACAGACATATAGGCGTTGGTATTTTCCGTGCCGCCGCTCATATTAAAGTTGTATTCCTGGCGGACATTATTTTTGAAGGGGTCTGTCAACCAGCTGTCGTTCCACTTTCTTTCGGTAGCTGCCGGATTGATTTTTCCCGTAATGGGATTGACCAACTCGGCGTCGGCTACGCCTTTGAAGATATTGTAGCGCAGATATTCCGGTATTAACCCATTACTTGCCGTTTGCCCGGCAAGTAATGCGCCCATGCCGCTTTCCGCCAAAGCATTCCGTTGGGCTTCCCACATTAATTCATAGTAATCCTGCGGGCTGGTTACAACGTTATAAGCCGGCACCCCGCGAGAGTTCACCCCTACACGGGCGTCAAAGTTAATTTTCACTCTGCCGGTTTCGCCTTTTTTAGTCGTAATCATAATCACGCCGTTGGATCCGCGTGCGCCGTACATGGAAGTAGCTGAAGCGTCTTTCAGTACGTTTAATGTTTCAATGTCTTGCGGTGCAATGGAGTTTAGCGAACCTTCATAAGGCACGCCGTCTACCACAATGAGCGGATTCTGACCTGCCGAAATAGAACCGATACCACGAATACGAATAGCCGCACTGCTTCCCGGCTGCCCGGTAGAGCTGGTCGTTTGTACGCCGGCAATAGCGCCTTCCAATGCTTTCGTTACGTTAGAAGTTTCGCCTTTTGCCAATTTTTCGCCTTTTATCACTGCGGCAGAGCCCGTGAACCGTTCTTTGGTAGTAATACCATACGCTACAACTACCACGTCTTCCAACCGCATGGCTTCCGCTTCCATTTCCACATTGATTACCGACCGCGAACCCACTGCTATTTCCTGTGTTTTCATTCCTATAAACGAAAATACAAGAACCGCATTTTCCGGTATGGAAATTGTGTAACGACCATCGACATCTGTGAGTACAGCCGTTGTAGAACCCTTTACCGCTATGGACGCACCTACTAATGGCTGCCCGTTTTCCTTAACCACGCCGCTTACTTGGCCGGTTTGCGCCCACAAAACGCTAAGGCCTGCCGACAGCAAGCAAATAAAAAGCAACAAGGCTCTTTTTAAAGGATATATATATTCTCTCATAAACATTCAATTTAAAAATTTAGTATATTTGTTATTATTATGGCTGGATTACAAGCTGCTCAAGCCGAAACTCAACCGCAAAGTAATGCCTGCCGCCACCGGATACAATTTCTTGCTGTTATTGAAAAGACCTCCATAAAAAAACTTATATTCATCGGGTTTCGTTGCCGGCTGGTAAGTAATTAAACGCGTACCTACTACATCGTCGGGTTTTTTATTGAGATTCATAAGCCCATAATCGAAATACCCACCCACATACAGGCTGAACCGGTCGGTAAGGCGCCATTTGGCGCCGGCTTCCAGTGAGAGTTGCACGGACAAATTCAAATCCCAACCGGTAATTTCATCCACATCGTATTGACCAAAGCCATAATGAGGCAAGTTATCAAAAAGCAGCTTATATATAACATGATATCCGGACGTCGTCAAGTGTCCGGAAGTTTTGTATTGCGCAAGCAAGGGAATGCCTATTTTTGCGCCCAAAGCAGCATAAAAAGCCACTCGTCCGCCGGTTTCTCCCTGTACCATTACCGGAACCGTCAACAATGCAGTGGAAACCGTTTCTTTATAACCGGTATAAGCATAGGCAAAGTCTATATCCCCTACCCTGTTTTTAGGGTAAGATACTGTTCCGTCCAACGATACATTTGCGCTATAAAACCCGAGTCCTGCACCGGTTTTCACGCTCCAGTTAGGCGTAAAGTAAAAGTTGTAGCCTAAGCCTGCCTGTGCATTATATCCCTTTTTATGGTTCGAGAAGTTCGATTCATATTGCAGCGACGACAAGCCATAGCCGCCGGCTATTGAAATTTCATGCCGGTGTTGCGCCACAGAGGGCAGGCCGGCACACAAAACAAGTAATAATAAAATGATTTTTTGTTTCATATCTTTTTGTCTTTTTCGTTTTACATCTTTTCTTTTCCGCTTTGCCCGTCCCTCCGCAGGGAGGGACGAGGAGGCAGAAAAGTATTTTTTAATTAACCACTATGTTAACTGTTTGTTGGCTACCATCCGGTTGCGACACTTGCAGCACGTAGAGCCCATGTGCCAAGCCGCCAATATCTATAGTATTCTGCACGCCGGATAACGACAGATTGCCTTTCACCAACGTACCGTTACTGCTATAGATATTCGCTACCGAACCTTTGGGCAAATCCGCCGATTGAAGCGTCAGCGAAGCGCCTTGCGTTATGGGATTGGGATATACCACTAAGGAAGAAGCCGCGCTCACGTGCGGAGTAAACGGACATACTGCTAAGGGTAAACCCTTGTCGGTCGTCAAATGCACTGCATAGGTCGCCGCCGTTCCTTCCGGCACATAGAGATACGGATTGTTTCCATCATGGATAGCCGCGCCGTCGCGGAACCACAGGAACTCTACAAAAGAATAACCGCCATTATACAATGGATTGTTGTTCACAGCCGGTACATCATTCCATGGATAAACAATAAGTTCGGTGGCAGGAAGCCCCACTCTCAGGACAGCCTCGCCGCTTAGCCGTTTATCGGAACGGCTGGTTACCAATACACGGTAATTACCGGCGTCAGCCACCGTTATTGCCCTAACCTCATGGCTGCTCGAAGTTGCCGTGCCGCTGGTAATAATTTCGGGACCTGTATTCGTCCATACGCCATTTACCTGTTGTTGCCATTGGTACTTCACATTCAAACCGGTGGCAGCCACTTTAAAAGTATGGTTTCCACCTATACAAACGACTGTGCCCGCAGGCTGCTGCGTGATTTCCATCGGGAAAGCCGTTACGGTCAGCACGCCGGGAGCTGCAACAAATACATATTTGTCGGTATACGTGCCGGAAGCCAAGCCATCAAACAAAGGAGCGACCTGATAGGTTCCTGCCGGCGACAGCGTGGTAGCAAGCGTAGTGAATTTCACTAATTTCAAAATGTCGTCCGCCTCATTGCCCGGTTGCAAGCCGTCCTTAATAAAGGAAATGAAGGGCGGATTTTCGTTTGCTTCCACCTTGACCGTATCCCTAACGCCAATAGTAATGTAGCCTTTGGAATACACGCCCGCCGAGTCTGACAGGGTGGACTCGAAGAACGGGTCTTCGTCATACACCGCCGTTACTTTGTAGTAAACCGTATCCGCTTGCGGAGGTTTGGTATCTTCGTATTCCCTGTTCTTGACATTTTTAGCGATAAGTTCCCCGTCCCGGTAGATATTGTAGGCTATTGGCGATACGCCGCCTACCAGAGTTATGGAAATATTCCAGTTGACATTCAAGTTTCCTCCCGAAGCGTTTAATAATGATTCAAACGGACCACCGTCTATCGCAATTAAATCACCTTTGCCGGCTACCGCAGGCCCGGCGTCGCATCCGGGTACAAAGTTTTTGCTTCCGGACGCTTGCGTAAATGCATAACTAACGAGCAAGTCTTTGGTAATATCTATGGGTACCGGCTGCGTTAGTTCGATAGTATTAAAGTTCTCGGCAGGCAAGCTTACAGTTATCGGTTGTGTGTATACTACTGTTTTGCCCTGCCAAATCTTCAAAACCATATTTGCGCCGATATTTTTTATAGCTATTTCCACCGCTTTTATGGAAGCATTTTTATATTCCCTCAGGTCGGACGGCTCAAATTTAGCAGCTACTTCTATATTGCCGCCGGAAGCCGTTCCTATAGCATCTTCAAATACGCCGTTGTCCCAGCGGATAACTGATTTGTCGCCGGGCGCCAAACTTTGCAGGCGTAGCGATTCTTTCAAGGGACTTGCCAACCGGTTTTTCGCCGCAGTGCGTTCCCATTTAACACGCGTTTTTTCGCTTTGTTTTGCAGCAACTTTTTCCAGTGTGGCAGATAGCGGTTGCGCAACTGCGCTGGCATTTGCACTGAGTTTGGCGGGCGCAGATACCGGCACTGGACCGATACCAATGGCGATATCATCTATAAAGAGAATAAATGAGTTATTAGAAACGCCATTGATGGCAACATATTTGGCTTCCGCCGGAATGGTATAGCTATATTTTGTCCATGTATCCGGAACCTCT
>JAITKG010000076.1 GCA_031278495.1 Prevotellaceae bacterium
CCTGCAAATTTCCTTTGCCTTCTCAATATTTTTTTTTACTTTTGCGACTAATTAGTAAACGCCATAAGCATTTTAATTATGCAAAATAAAATCCAACGCCTGCTGAAAGAAGTAGAAACCCTTGCGGCAAAAAGCGCGCAAGAAGCAGAAGAAATCCGTATACAATGGTTAGGGAAAAAGGGGATTGTTACGGTATTGTTCGATGAGTTTAAAAACATTGCAGCAGAAGAAAAGCGCGTATTGGGACAACAGCTCAATGCGCTGAAAACAGCGGTACAGGAAAAAACCGCCGCCTTGCGGAACGTAGCGGAACAAACGCCGGACAGCGTTTCCGGCGACTATACGCCGCCGGGTTTCCCGCATCCTTCCGGCGCACGGCATCCCATTGCGGTGGTGCGCAACGAAATTATCGACATCTTCAAACGCAGCGGTTATACGCTGGCGGAAGGTCCGGAGATAGAAGACGACTGGCATGTGTTTTCGGCGTTGAACTTTCCGCCCGAACACCCGGCGCGCGATATGCAGGATACGTTTTTCATCCGGCAGGGCGATAATGCCGTGCTCTTGCGTACGCACACCAGTTCGGTGCAGGTGCGCCAAATGGAAACGCAACAACCGCCCATCCGCGTTATTTGCCCGGGGCGGGTATTCCGCAACGAGGCCATCTCGGCGCGCGCACATTGCATCTTCCATCAGGTCGAAGGATTGTATATCGACGAAAATGTATCGTTCGCCGATTTGAAGCAGGCGATACTGTATTTTGCACAGGAGATGTTCGGCGCCGGTACGGCAATCCGGTTACGCCCCTCTTACTTCCCTTTCACAGAGCCGAGCGCAGAAGTAGACGTCAGTTGCAATATCTGCGGGGGCAAAGGGTGCAACATTTGCAAAGGCACCGGCTGGCTGGAAATTATGGGCTGCGGAATGGTGGATCCGAATGTGCTCGAAGCAAACCGTATTGATTCCAAAAAATACACCGGCTTTGCTTTCGGCATGGGCATTGAGCGTATAGCCATGCTCAAGTGGCAAGTGCGCGACTTGCGCCTCTACTTTGAAAACGATGTGCGGTTTTTGAAACAATTCGCCACAGCGTTGTGAGAATTAAGAATTAGAAATCTCAATTGCTTCCCGCAGTTGGTTCAGGGCTTTTTCGAGGATGCTGCGCGGCGTGCCGGCATTCATGCGCATGAACCCTTCCCCGCCCGGACCGAACATTTCGCCGTCGTTCAACGCCAATCCCGCTTTGTTGATAAACAGGTCGAGCAGGGCGGCATGCCCTAAATGCAACCTGCGGCAATCAAGCCACACAAGGAATGACGCCTGCGGTTTCATCACGCGGATAGCAGGGATATACGCAGAACAATAGTTGTCCACAAAGTCGATGTTACTTTCCAGATAGTCCAATAATGCTTGCAACCATTCATGACCGTGCGTATAGGCGGCTTCGGCGGCAATGGTAGCGAAAATCGCCGGTTCGTTCAACTCATTTGCCTTTAACCACGAGTAAAAACGGGTGCGGATGGCGGCATTGGGAACAACGGCAAACGAACTCACCAATCCTGCAATATTAAATGTTTTCGACGGTGCGCAAAAGGTAATGCTGTTCTGCGCCGCCGCTTCCGATACGGTGGCAAACGGCTGGTGGCGGTTGCCGTACAACGCCATGTCTGCATGAATTTCATCCGAAATGACCAGGATATTATGCCGTGCACAAATACCGGCAAGTATTGCCAGGGTTTCGCGACTCCACACCACCCCGCCCGGATTGTGCGGATTGGAAAGGATGAACAGCTTGCACCGGTCGTCTATGAGTTTTTCCAACTGTTCGAAATCCATTTCGTAGCGGTTATTGACGAGCTTTAGCGGATTGTATGCTACTTCGCGTTCATTGGCTTCCGGCAGCATCCGGAACGGGTGGTACACGGGCGGCTGGATAATCACCTTGTCGCCTTTGCCGGTAAACACATTCAACGCAAGCCCGATGCCTTTGACAATACCCGGAATATAGCACAACCATTCGGCTTTTACGTTCCAGCCATGCTGTTCCTTTAGCCAGCGCACCAGCGCAGGCCGGTAGCCCGGCGGGTCTTGCGTGTAGCCGAAAACAGGATGCGCTATTCGTGCGCGGAGCGCATCGACAATAAATGAAGGCGTTTCAAAATCCATATCTGCCACCCACAGCGGAATCAGGTTGGCGTTACCGTAGCGGGCTTCCAGCGCATCTGTCTTTAGCGCATTCGTGCCGCGGCGGTCGATCACTTTATCAAAATCGTACTTTCTTTGCATTGTTTAAAGTAATAGTTCAGTTGTAAAAATTGCTTACAAAGATACTTTATTTCTTCGACTCGACACGTCCAAAATGTCGTTTTTTTTGTTAAAGGAAGCTCAAATGGCAAATACAACGGCTGCAAGAAAAATTGTATTTTGGAAAAATGCCTGGCGTCCGGCTGCATTTGGTACTTGAACTTGCCCATCATCACATCAAATATTTTTTGTACCTTTGGCAACTTAATTTAATAACCATGATGCTGCCGGCCGCTTCACGCCTGACGCCTCTTGCATAACGAAAAAAATAATGGAAGAAAAAAACTTATCGCCCGAAACTAAAATCCTGCACGCGCCTTATCCTGCTCGGGACGCCTATGGAGCGTTGAACATGCCGGTATACCACGCTGTGGCATACGAATTCGAGACGGCGGCGCAAATGGAACGGGCTTTCACGGGACGTTCGCCGGAACACGTCTATTCGCGCGTATCGAACCCGACCGTGCAGTATTTTGAAAACCGCGTAAAAGCTTTTACCGGCGCAGCCGACGCCATTGCATTCAATTCGGGCATGGCGGCTATTGCCAATACTTTCGTAGCGATTGCGCATGCGGGCGCCAATATTGTTACGTCGCCGCATTTGTTTGGCAACACCTATTCCCTGATTGCATTTACCCTAAAAGATTTCGGCGTTGAGCCCCGCTTCTGCGACCTGACCGATTTGGCAGCTGTAGAAAAAAATATCGACAAAAATACCTGCGCCGTTTTTTTGGAAGTCATCACCAATCCGCAAATGGAAGTCGCCGACCTGCGGGCATTGTCGGAGCGTTGCCGGAAACACGGCATACCGCTGGTTGCCGATACAACTGTTGTACCGTTCTCGGCATTCCATGCCGCCGGTTTCGGCGTAGATATTGAAATTGTGTCCTCGACAAAATATATTTCGGGCGGCGCTACGTCCTTAGGCGGGTTGACGCTGGATTACGCTTCCTGCGACTGGCAACATTCCCCTAAACTGCGTTCGCTGGTGGGGCAGCCGGCGGTGTCGGCGTTTTCCTGTAAAATACGCCGCGAAATACACCGCAACTTGGGCGCATGCATGACGCCGGAAGTAGCGGCATTGCAAACCACCGGGCTGGAAACGCTCGCCGTGCGCTACGAACGCGCTGCCCGCACTTGCCGTGCGTTGGCAGAAAAAGTGCAACCGCTCGCCGGCGTGTGTTCCGTGAATTACCCGGCGTTGCCCGGACATCCGTTCCATGCCGTGAGCCAACGGCAATTTGGCGACTACGCCGGCGCGATGTTCACGTTTGACGTGGCGTCGCGCGAAGCGGCTTTCCGTTTCATCGACCGCTTGCAACTTATCCGCCGCGCCACCAACCTGTTTGACAACAAAACGCTCGCCATTCATCCGGCAAGCACCATTTTCGGGACATTCACCGAAGAACTGCGCCAAAGCATGGACGTCAGCCAAAATACTATTCGCATATCTGTCGGACTGGAAGATACGGAAGACCTATACAATGACTTCAAACAGGCATTAGGGTAAAAAATTAAATTTTTTCTTGCTATTTAATTTACCATTATCCAGGAAGCCCTCTTGGGTAAGCGGCTATTTATGCTAACTGGCAAGGGTAGGTGGAAGTTACTTTGCTGTTTTTAATCCGGGTAAATATTTTAGGGCTTTTGCATTCACTATTTTTTAGTACCTTTGCACCCGAACTATGACAACTTTGCGCCCATTTTTAATTTGTGCCGGAATGTTTTTTTTGTGGTGCCTGTCGCTGGATGCGGCGGCGCAAGACCAACGCATAAAACAGTTAGACGGCGTCAAAACCATAAACGCCAATACCGGGAATCTTCCGCAACAAATGCCCGCCGGCGTGCCTGCCCCCGTTGCCAATGGCGATTCTACCTTACGCATAGATCCGCGAAACGCCGGAACGCAAGCGTCGCAGGATACCGCTGCGCCGCGTTTACTGGAAACGCATTTGTTCAGCGACACGCTCAAACACGAACGCGTCTTTGCATGGCGGCACAACCGTTATTTGAATACCTTGCAAACGTTCACGCTCGACACTTCATACAGCGCTTACCGGGTTGATTACCCGTTCCTGCAACACGGCGCAGGCGCTGATTATTTAGGTACGGTGGGGTCTGCGGTGGTATTGCATAATTATTTCCAGCGGCAGGAGAATCCTTATTTCTATTACCTCAATCCCTATTTGGAATATGCTATTACGCCGGACAATATTTTATTTTATAATACCAAAACGGCTTACACGCGTTTCCAGTATTCGGGAACGCTTTTTGGCAACAGCATGTTTGAAGAAGGCAACGTGGGCGTACTGGTAAGCGCCAACATGCGCCCGGCATGGAACGGCACGATACAATACCGCCACTTCGGCACGCGGGGATTGTTGCAACACGAAACCACCGACAACAACGCCCTTACTATTTCCACCAGCTATTCGGGAAAACGCTATAACGCACAGGCGGGATTTATCTACAACAACTGGAACAACAACGAAAACGGTGGCGTTACCGACGACGCTTTTGTGCTGGACACCATAATGGATGTGCGCACGCTGCCGGTGTCGCTGAATGCCGCATCGTCCAAAATAAATTATTATTCTTTTTTCGTTACCCACTCATATGGTATCCCGTTGAACTTTTTCCGCAACGACAGTACGTTGAAAGATGACGGAACGGCTATATATGTTGGGCATGCCGCCGAATACACCACCGTCGCACGCACCTACTACGACCAGATAAGCGAAACCGACAGCGTCGGTCGCGCCTTTTACAACAAGGCTTTCTACATCCACCCGACGCAGTCGCGGGATTCTATGCGCATGTCGCTTTTCGACAACAAAATATTTTTAACGTTCCAACCATGGTCGGCTTCCGCTATTGTGTCGAAACTTGCCGGAGGCATTGGCTACAGCCATGTTTCCAACTATGTTTTTCGTCCGCAGTATTATATGTCGCCACCGGACGGCAATGCTACGCAAAATAATTTTTACCTGTATGCTAATGCGTCGGGCGTCTTCCGCCGTTACTTCCATTGGTCGGCTTTCTCACGCTATGATTTCGCCGGGTACACGCAACACGATTTGCTGATAGACGGAACGGCAGGCATTTCACTGTATCCGTTAAAGAACGGCGTACACCTGGCGGGAAACGTCGTGTTCCAAACCCGCCGTCCCGATTATTTCCTGAACAACACGTATGCGAATCATTTTATCTGGCAAAATGATTTCGACAAAACCAAAGAGCTGAAACTGCAAGCCACGCTTGCTATTCCCGACTGGCGGCTGGAAGCGTCGTTTAATTATTCGTTACTGTCCGGTGCGGTGTATTTTGATAGCAACGCCCGTCCCGTGCAGCATGGGAGCGAATTAAGCATACTTGCTGCGTCCGTGAAAAAAGATTTCAAACTTTGGTGGTTTCACTTGGAACACCGTATCCTGTTGCAAATGTCTTCCAGCAACACGGTGTTGCCCCTGCCGTTGGTAAGCGGCAACCTGACCTATTATTTGCAGGCGCCGCTGGTAAAAAATGTGCTCACTGCGCAATTAGGCGTTGATATGTATTACAACACCTCTTACTATGCTTATGCCTACAACCCCGGCGCCGGTGCGTTTTATACGCAGGACAGGCGTTCTATCGGCAACTATCCTTACCTTGACGCTTTCATCCACCTGAAATGGAAACATGCGCACATCTTTTTGAAGGTAGTAAATGTAGCCGAACGTTGGCCGAATAACGATTTCTTCTCTGCGCTTCACTACCTGCGACCGGGAAGGACTTTCAAAGTGGGGCTGACATGGTATTTCTATTAAAATACAATAAAAACGTATGTATACTTGTAGAAAATATTTTTTCCTGTTGGTAACGATTCCATGCTTTGCATTGTCTTTCATATTGCTTGGAAGCGGCACAGGACACGGCGGGCAATACCGCGTACGGTATTCATTGGAAAAAGATACGTTGGTCTGTGTGATAGGAAATAATTTTTATGATTATTATTTACATCACGCCGATCCGGCAGGATTTCAACTGGAAATTATCCGCGCTTTCGCAAAGGCTTTCCATTGCCCTTACCGCATTACCCTGCTGCCTTCGCTTGAGCAACGGCAGCAAGCAATCGCCGGACAACAAGCCGACATTATGATATGCTCACATGGGGAATTTAGGGAATATATGCAAGACGACCGGCTGACCGCCGCTTTCCTGCTGCCCGACAGTTCGGCGTGGGTCGTGGATACAAAACGTACGGAAATGATAAAATTGCTCGGGCAATGGATGGCGCAGTACCGGCTAAGCAAAAGTTTCAAAGCCCACCGGCGGAAATATTACACCGTTACCTCGTTAAATAAAGAAAGGCGGCTCTACAGCTCGCTTTCGCCTTATGATACGTTGATAAAAAAGTATGCCCCGACAATCCATTGGGACTGGCGGTTGTTGGCGTCGTTGATTTACCAGGAATCGCGTTTCAATCCGGACGGACGGTCGCGGCGCGGCGCATACGGGTTGATGCAGCTCATGCCGCAGACAGCGGAGGGTTTCGGTATTTTTGATATTGAAAATCCCGAAAGCAATTTGCGGGCAGGCGTTAAATATTTACATTACCTGACAAAATACCTGCGCCTGAACGAAGCCTCTGAAACCGATCGCTTTAAATTCGTACTGGCAGCCTACAATGCAGGTATCGGGCGGATTCGCGACTGCCGCGCTTTTGCCAAATCGCAAGGTAAAAGCCCGGACAAATGGGATGACGTTGCTGCTGTTATTCCGTTGATGCGGCATGAAACCTATTATGCAGGCGATGCTATACAGTTAGGTTATTTCAAAGGTTCCGAAACGTTAGCATACGTGCGTAACGTCTGGGAACGCTACGAGCATTACTTGAATTTAGTCGCTCCTTGACGGGGCACGGGGAACGGAACACGGGATACTGGGAACATCCAATAAAAAATATGCTATAGTATATAGTGTATTTTTTCATGTTTTATAGATAGTACTTCCGGTTTGCCGCTTATCAATGCCCTGCGCTTCGCGCTCGTGTTCCGTTCCCCGTCATTCTACCCGCATGGTTTTTTCGGGGCTGATGCGCGTGATGAACAATGCCGGCAAAGCTAACATCAACATGATGCCGGCAAATGCAAAAACAGTGATTGCAAGAATATACAGGAAATTCAACTCCACAGGCGCAACCGATACAAAATAATTGTCGGGGTCAAGCGTAATAATACCGGAATAATGTTGCAACAGGCAAAGGCAAATACCCGTTACATTGCCCCACAGCAGCCCTTTTGCCAAAATAAACGCCGCACGGTAAAGGAACACTTTTTGCACATCGGCGTTCTGCATGCCCAATGCTTTCAGTAAACCAATCATGCTGATTTTCTCAAACAGCAAAATCAGCAAGCCGGAAATCATATTAAAGCCAGCGACAATAATCATCAACGTAAGAATGATCACCACATTCAAATCCAGTAGCGACAACCAATCGAAGAGGTTGGAAAAATAATCGCGCACCGTGCGGACACGCAACCGGTTGCCGTCGCCGGTAATATGGTAAGCCGCTAAATCATTTACCTGTTCAGCGACAGCATCCATGCGGTTCAAATCCTTTACAAAAATTTCTACGCCGGTAATTTGGTTTGCGTTCCATCCGTTGAGCCGCCGGATGTGCGCAATATCGCAAAGGATAATCACCTTGTCCAATTCTTCCAGTTGCGCATCATACAGTCCGGACACAGTGAACTTGCGTACCCGCGGCGGGTCTTGAATAAAATACATTTCAAAAGCATCGCCTACGTTCATTTCCAACAATGCCGCCAAACGTTTCGATAGCACCACAGCATTGGTAACTGCCGTATCAGACACCGTGAAAATATCGCCCGCCACCAATGACGAACGGAAAAACGTCCAATCAAAACCGGTGGAAATGCCTTTGAGCACCGCCCCCTGTATAGCGCCGGCGGTTTTGATGATGCCGCCCTTTGTTGCGTATATTTGTGCGTGCGTTACACCTTCAATCGCTAAAATAGACGGGATAAAAGCGTCTTCTGTTTGGATAGGCGTTGTTTCAAACGACTGGTTGAAGTCGTAATTTGTTAAAGTAAGGTGTCCGTTGAAGCCAACGGCTTTGTTGCTGATTTCGTTTTTAAATCCGGTAACGACCGCTACCGCCACAATCATCACCGCCACGCCCACCGCTACGCTGGCGGTAGCAATGCGCACCATGAGCCGCGAAAGGCGCGTGCCGGAAGTAATATGCCGCGCTATATATAGATTGGTATTCATCTTTTGCAAATTTAAGCAAAATCCCACAAACAATATAGAAATCGTGAAAATGGCAATAAAAGTAAAATTGCCGCAGGGAATTGTTTTATAAATAGCGTTTGTGGGGACGTATATAAAACAATAACCAAAAGCTGCAAAAAGTAAAAACCGGATTTGGACTTGGTACGTAAATTTTATCCGGCTATTACGCCAAGCAGACATAATTTTTTTTTGTACCTTTGTAAGTTATTAACTATAGAACGCAGTTTATAATGCCTGTACCTTATTTTGCGCCGGAAAATGTAAAAAAAATTCGTGGGTTATTGCAAGCTACTAAACGTGCAGTGGTGGTTACGCATCACAATCCCGACGGCGATGCTATTGGCACCAGCCTTGCGTTAGCGCAAGTGCTAAAAATGCTGGACATAGATACGACGATTATTGTACCGAATCCTTTTCCTGAATTTTTGCACTGGATGGACGGTGTGAAAGATATCTTGATTTATAAACACGGGCATACCTTGCCCAAGCAACTGCTGTCTGAAGCCGATTTGCTGTTTTGCGTCGATTTGAACGCCCTTTCGCGGATGGATGCGTTGGGTAAATTTATTGGCACATTACCTACGCCGCGCGTGGTGATAGACCATCACCTGCAACCGGAACTAAACGATTTTACCATTGCCTTTTCAGACCCGGTAGCCTGTTCGTCTGCCGAAGCGCTTTATCACCTGATTAAAGATTTGGATCTGCTGCCGCACCTGAATATGACGATTGCCGAAGCCATTTATACCGGTATAATGACTGATACCAATGGATTCCGGAATAATTGTTCGCGCCCCGAAGTTTTCTACATCATTGCGGAATTGCTTCAATACGGCGTCGACAAAGACAAAATATACAATGCCGTGTACAATAGTTATTCGTATAACCGTATGCGGTTGTTGGGATATGCGTTGGAAAAAATGGTAGTATTGCAGGAATATCGCACGGCATACATTGTGCTGACAAAAGAAGAAATAGCTTCGTTCCACTTTCAACCCGGCGATACGGAAGGATTTGTAAATTATCCGTTACATATAAAAGATATTGTATTCGCTGTTTTCATGTCGGAGAATCAAGAAAATATTCGCATTTCTTTCCGTTCGCGCGGACGGTTTTCGGTCAATGAATTTGCCCGCCAACATTTTGACGGCGGCGGACACCTTAATGCAGCGGGCGGTATCTCCCGCCTGACGGTAGAAGAAACTATTGCAAAATTCCTTCAATCCATAGAACAATATAAAGATGAATTGGCAACTGTGTAAAATATATTTTTTGTTGGCGTCTTGTTTGGTCGCTTGCCATCACAACACGTCGCGCAACGGGTTGAAGCCGGTAGAAATCGACCAGACGGACAAAAATGCCATGATAGACCTTAACCGCAAAATGGTGGAAAAAGATATCGAACAAATTGAAACTTATATTAAGGAAAAGCAACTGCCCATGCAACGATATGCCGACGGTTATTACGGTATGGTTACCAAACAGGGCGCAGGGCGTATGGCAGTGGACGGTTCGACTTTGACCTTGCGCATGACTATCCGGCTGCTCAATGGCGCAGTATGCTATAAAGACAGTATTTTGACGTTTATTCCCGGTCAGACAACCGCTATATCGGGATTGCATCAGGTGGCAAAATCGTTGCAAAAAGGCACGTTGGCGCGTTACATTTTTCCGCCGTCAATGGCTTACGGATTGTACGGCGACGGCCGCCAAATACCGCAACGAAGCATTTTGGAATATGATATAGAAGTATTGGAAGTACAATGAAAAAAACAATTATCCTGTTTGTTTTATGTTCCCTTTGCGCTTGCACATCGGAAGTGGAACGCTTAGCCGTATCGAATCAGGAACAGGCTATCAACAATTATATTTCGACGCAAATGACCGCCGATACTACTATCCGTATGGTTGCCAATAATGGTTCATATCGCTTGATTATAACGCCCGGCAACGCGCCGGAAGCAGCAGCCGGCGACTCGGTCAGGTTTTATTATATCGCTTATGTATTTTCAAAAGGCAAAGGCATGGTATTCGACACCAACAGGGACACGTTGGGCTTCCTCCCACAGGTGGATAACGGACAAGGCGTCGTCGGTATCGGGCAATACATTCCCGGATTGGATAATGGTTTAACAGGAATGAAAACCGGTGAAAAAGCGGAATTGATTTTCCCGGCGTCGCAAGGCTTCGGTAATATGGCTGTGGGATTAGTGCCGCCGCTGTCGGCTTTGTTGTTTGAAGTGGAAATGGTAAGCGTTAAGAACTAAAAATACCGGCAATGGGAATTAGAAATCAGAAATTAGAAATGAATATGTATAAGTACCTTTTGTTTTTTTCTTTGGCAGTAATAGTTTCCGGCTGTGCAAAGAGCATTGATGAAAATGCAGACGACACGGAAAAAAAGTTATTGAGGGCATACGTGGAAATGCAGGCGCGTACAGGCGTTCAGTATGATTCAACCGCTTCCGGGCTTTACTTCCGGTTTCCGGAAGGGCGGAAATCCAGTGGCGCAATGCCTGCCGATACCGACTTCCTCTATGTAAATTATACAATGTATGATTTGAAGGGCAACATAGCGGCGTCCCAATACAACCAAAGCGACGTAGCCAAACAGTTAGGCACGTTTTCGGCAAGTACGTATTACGGTCCGAAACTGTGGAGCGTCGGGCGATATGCGCTGACCAACGGCTTGGAAGAAGCATTGCAAATGATGAGGGAAGGAGAAAAAATACGCGTGCTGGTGCCTTCGTGGCTTTCTATCGTCAGTTCCGATACGCGGCAATATTCCACGACAGCCATGTTTGACATTGAATTGTTGCGCGTAGTGCGCGACATCCGGCAATTTGAAACCGACACGCTGCGTAATTTCAGCGTGCGCCATTACGGCGGCATTGACTCGCTAAAAAAAGACTGGTATTACATTGACCTGAAACAGGGCGATGCTTCGGACTCGGTGGCCAATGTCGGCGACACCCTGAATGTGCGGTACATCGGATACCTGCTCGATAATTTTGTTTTCGATACCAATATTGCCGACAGCGCCAGCTATCACAAGATTTATGACAGCGCTAACGATTATGCCGCGCTCTCGGTTATTTACCAGGAAGCCACCGACACGGACGACGCCAGTACTTCGGAAGGCACAATGGAGGTGGTGGACGGATTCAAATATGCCCTCCAACGAATGAAGCCCGGCGGCGAAGCTGTTACTTTCTTCTCTTCGGATTATGGTTACTCGGCGACCGGTTCGGGACAAATACCGGCTTATGCGCCGTTGCGTTTCTATATAAAATTAGAAAGCATCGGTCGCAAGCAGTAGGAAAATACAAGGTTTTTTATGGATGTCCGGCGGCGGCGCCGCTTTCCATTCTGCAACGGAAGCCGTGCGGACAAAAGCATCGGGCTGCGTAAGGTTGGCAGCCAAGCATACGTGTGTGGCGGGTGCGGCTGTTTTCAGGATGTCGTTGAACAGCGATTGATTCCGGTAGGGCGTTTCGATAAACAGTTGCGTTTGTTTCCCGCTTGCCGAAAGGCGTTCCAGTTGTTTTATGCGTTGTTGCCGTTCGTGCGGTTTCACCGGCAGGTAGCCTGCAAAAGCAAACGACTGCCCGTTTAAGCCTGACGCCATCAACGCCAGCAGCAACGACGACGGTCCAACCAACGGCACAACCGCTATGCGCTTTACGTGCGCCAAGCGTACCAGCGCCGCCCCAGGGTCTGCTACTGCCGGCACGCCGGCTTCGCTCAACAGCCCGACGTCATAGCCGTCCAACGCAGGTTGCAAAAACGGCGCAATGGTTTCCGGCGCGGTATGTTCATTGAGCGTAAAAAAAGTCAGCGCATCTATAGGCGTTGCTATGTTGGCTTTGCTCAAATACCGCCGCGCCGTGCGCGCTTCCTCCACCACAAAATACTGCAAACGCCGCAATACAGCCAACGTCCCCTGCGGTATGACTTCGTCCAATGGACTGCCGCCAATGGGCGCAGGAATTAAATATAATTTACCGGTACGATGCATGGCTAAAAATTAAAAAACGGTACAAAGTTAAAAAAAATTTGCAGATAAAAAATAAAGTAATATATTTGCAGCATAATTAAGTTCTTTTTTTATTGCAACCAAATCGGTGTAATCCGATTTTATTCAGATATTGAAATCTAGACAATTTCAAGGAACGCCAAGTGAAACAGATTTTATAAATAAACGTGGATTTTGTTTATACTTGGTGTAGGTAGTCTAGAACCTCAATATCGATAAGATAAAATTCACGTTTCGTTTTTTATCCATAGAATTACGAAACGTAGAAAATTGGCAGCGAATAAAAAATCGTAGCGGAGGGGTTGTTTTATAAAAAAGTTTGTGTTTGGAAAACAGACCTGATGCTACAAAATAATAACAATTAAAATAACAAATGTATGAAACGATTTTTCTTTCTTTTCGCAATGTTTACAGGCGTTACAGCAAGCGCGACTGTGACGGTAACGCCAATCAAAACGGAGTATGCCGCGCAAAAGGTAACCTTTGAGGTGAAATGGACAGGCTCCGCCGTAGATAACCGCGTGTGGGTGTGGATAGATTTCTGTCCGGTCAGCGGCACATCGCCGGGCACATTTGCCAAAGCCGTTATCAGTGCGGCTACGACTACCGCCGGCAGCATCATTGACTTAAACGGGCGCGGCTTTTATGTTACCGCCAACCCTGCAACCGTAACCGCTACTTTAAGCAATGCTGCCGGAAAATTCAACTGGTGCGTATACGGCAGCGACGCCCCGCCCAAAATGCTTTCCAATAACAACGGCACTTTAACGCTGGGCGGCACGCCGCCGTTTGTGCTTTCCGACGCCACCGGCTCTAACACTTACCCTGTTCCGGGAAAAACGGTTACCGTACAAACGGTATTAAATGCCGGCGTAGTTCCTGTGTACATTAGCGATGAAACGGGTTGTAAAGGATTGTTGGGTTTTGGAAATCCAGTATTGCAGGGCAGTTGTACCTTCACGCAGCCGCCGGTGGTAAACACGTTTTCCGCTTTCCCCGCCAATTATAGCGCAGCCACTTTTGTTTCATTGGTAGACGAGCGCGATTTGAAAATTTATACCGCCGTAAAGATTGGCAACCGTTGGTGGATGGGGCAGAATTTGAACTACCAAACCGGATTGACTTATTTTGACCAGCACAGCAAGCCCAATGGTACGACCGGCTCTAATCCTGCATTGCGCGGCGGTTTTTGGTGTCCGGCTGATAATGATAATAGCACGCCTGTAGCGGTTTGTGATTATTGGGGCGCATTGTATGCATGGGAAACGGCGATGATGCTGGACGGTAAAGGAACATGGACGGAAGTAAGCGGGAGTTATTGCACCGGCGCAGCCAATTCGGCAAACTGTAAAGTAAATCATGGACGGAAAGCCAGTAGCGGTACAGCCATTGGCGGACGCGGAATTTGCCCGCCGAACTGGCATGTGCCGACTGATTTTGAATTAGGCGTATTGTTCGACGCTATGGAGAGTGGGGGAGGTACTACTCATCAGACAACATCCGTCAATGGTTCCTTTATAGGAAAAGACGCCGGTACGCGTGGCAAAGCAAGCTGCCAGGGAAATTCAGGTGATTACAATCCCACATGGGATTCCGGCGCCGGTACGGATGTTTTTAATTTTCGTGGGTTAGCCGGAGACGACCGTAATTCTGATGGTATCAACAACAGCGCTCGCGGTCACGGGAATAATATTTGGGGCTCATCCACCAGTGATGCCAATTACGCATGGAAACGGTGTCTAGACGCCGCGTATACCGGTGGTCTACGGATGACCCAGTATCGCTCAAACGGTGCCAGCGTCCGGTGTGTCAGGGATTAACACGTTTTATTTATAAGCGTAAACTTTTTTGCAACCCTACCTGTTCGTAAAGTTGTAGCGGGAGCTTGCGCAACCGTTGCAAGGGTGTATTTGTTACTCCTGAAAAAAATTGCGTAAATTCGCGAAAAATTAAACGTGTTATGGTGGATAAAAATTCCATTACCAATGCAACTGTCTTTTCGTTCAATTATCCACCGTCGCCGGACGCTTTTGCCGAAGGGGTCATTATTCCCATTGACAAGCCGCTGGGCTGGACGTCGGCGGATGTAGTGCGCAAAATAAAATTTGCATTACAACGAAAAACCAACCAGAAAAAATTAAAAGTAGGTCATGCCGGCACGTTAGATCCATTGGCAACAGGCGTGTTGTTAGTGTGCACGGGTAAAGCGACCAAACAGGCCGCCACATTACAAGCCGAAGAAAAGGAATATATCGCCGAAATAGCAGTAGGCGCTACCACGCCTTCCTTTGATTTGGAAAGAACCATTGACGCCCGCTATCCTTTTGCGCATATCACCAAAGCTATGGTAGAAGCGGCTTTGAAAACATTCACCGGAACACAGGAACAAATTCCGCCTGTTTTTTCCGCAAAAATGTTAGGCGGAAAACGGGCATATAAATTTGCACATGCCGGACAGGACGCGGTAATGCAGCCTTCCGTCATTACCATTTATGAAATGGAGCTAATTTCTTTCGACCTCCCGAAATTCACGGTACGTATAGTGTGCAGCAAGGGTACTTATATTCGCGCGTTAGCCCGCGATTTGGGCGTTGCATTGCAAAGCGGGGCGCATTTGACCAATCTGCGCCGCACCCGGAGTGGAAAATTTAATATTCAAACAGTCATATCATTAAACGATTTTGAAAAATTTTTATTGGATATATAAAACTATTTTCCGAATTTTGCGCGTAATATAGGTGTTTTATATCTTAATAAAAACAAAAAATTCATGAAACTTTCCCAGTTTAATTTTAAATTTTCCAACGACCTGATTGCTAAATATCCTGCTAAACACCGCGACGAATCGCGGCTAATGGTGCTTCACCGCGACAGCGGAAAAATTGAGCACAAAATATTCAAAGATATAGTCAAGTATTTTTCTGAAGGCGATATCATGGTTTTCAATGATACCAAAGTTTTCCCGGCACGCTTGTATGGCAACAAAGAAAAAACAGGAGCGGAAATCGAAGTGTTTCTATTGCGTGAACTCAATAACGAGCAACGCTTGTGGGACGTGTTGGTAGACCCGGCGCGAAAAATCCGCATAGGAAATAAATTGTATTTCGGGGACGACGATTCATTAGTAGCCGAAGTGATTGATAACACAACCTCGCGGGGGCGCACTGTACGTTTTTTGTTTGACGGCACGCATGAAGAATTTAAAAGAACATTGTTCGGATTAGGCGAAATGCCGCTCCCGCGTTGGGTTCGCAAACAAAACGAGCCGCTTGATGAAGAACGTTACCAGACCATTTTTGCAAAAAACGAAGGAGCAGTCGCCGTGCCTGCCGCCGGTTTACACTTCAGCCGCGAACTCTTGAAACGCATGGAAATAGAAGGTATCCAACGGACGTCTGTTACTTTGCACATGAGTCTGGGAAGTTTCCGGGTCGTAGATGTGGAAGACCTGTCGAAACACCGCATGGATTCTGAACAGGTAACTGTAATGGAAGACGCCGTCAGTATGGTGAACCGGGCGAAAGACAAAAACAAACAGGTTTGTGCAGTCGGCGCGACTACACTGCGCGCTATTGAAACGGCTGTAACTACACAAGGCCGCTTGAAAACATTCGAAGGATGGACAAATAAATTTATATTCCCGCCTTACGATTTTACCGTACCAACAGCGGTTATCACGAATTTTCACCTCCCGTACTCTACCATGCTAATGGCAGTAACTTCTTTCAGCGGCTACGAGCATATGAAAAAAGCATACGAACAGGCTGTGAAAGACAAATACCGTTTCGGCACATACGGCGACGCCATGTTAATACTATAGCCCCCGCTCCCAAAAGGGGAATAAGTATATTTACTAAAAATGCCGGGCAATGCAACCACAATACCTACGAACGCCGGAAATATTCCACCGGTGGACAACAGGCTTCTATACCATATTGCTGTTGGTTTGATTCCCGGCATTGGCAGCACCTTAGCAAAACGTTTAATTGCTTACTGCGGCGGCGCTGAAGCAGTGTTGCGCGAAAAAAGAACAACATTGCAAAAGATACCCGGCATTGGAGAAATGCTGGCGCAGGAAATATCCAAACAGCAAGTGTTGCAACGCGCCGAACAGGAATGCGTTTTTCTTGTAAAAAATAATTTTCACGCGCTTTGTTATACCGACGAACAATACCCGCAACGTTTGGCGCAATGCGAAGACGGTCCTGTTGTCCTTTTTGTCAATGGAACGTTTGATTTTAATCAACCCAAAATTTTAAGTATTGTCGGCACGCGGCATGCCACGCCGTACGGCATAGAGCGATGCGAAACTATGGTTGCGCAATTGGCGGAACGCGGCCATGCGCCTGTTATAATAAGCGGACTGGCGTATGGCATCGATATCTGTGCGCATAAAGCCGCATTGCAAAATAACTTGCCGACTATCGCTGTAATGGCAACGGGTTTAGATAAAATTTATCCTTCGCTGCACTATGCCATAGCAAAAAGGATATCCACGCAAGGCGGTGCGTTGGTAACGGACTTCCTCTCGGGTACAAAGCCCGACCGCCAGAATTTCATACAGCGCAACCGCATCATTGCAGGCATTGCCGACGCCACATTGGTGGTAGAATCCGGCGAAAAGGGCGGGGCGCTGATTACTGCCGGATTGGCATTGTCGTACAACCGCGATGTACTTGCCGTACCGGGACGTGCTGGCGATACCTATTCTAAAGGATGTAATGCGCTCATTCGTTCCAATAAAGCGGCGCTGGTTGAAACCGTTGCAGACATTGAATATGCGTTGGGCTGGGAACTAAATGCTAAAGAAAAAATACAACAATTACCGTTGTTTGTTTCGCTCACCGCTAATGAACAGGCTATCGTGGAAGTATTGAAAGAAAACCCTTGCACAACTATTGATATCCTTTATCATGTTACAAAAATCCCGATGGCGCGGTTATCTGCTTTGTTGTTTACAATGGAAATGAATAATATATTGCGCACCTTGCCGGGCAAACGGTACGAGTTAAAATAACGCCTGCGAATAAGGCAAGAGTTTATAATTTTTTACAAAATAAAATACCAACTTGGAATTGGTAATTTTTTATGGATATATAGACTGTATTAGTCTGATAATAAATTATTACCAATACCATTTACTTACTTTTCCTGTAGCTCACAACCGCCCAAATGTTGAACGCCACAGCAAATCCGCAAAGGGCGTAAAATTGCGGCAGAAGTTCCGAAAAGCCGCTGCCTTTGAGATAAATCGAACGCATTACATCCATAAAATATTGTAGCGGATTGAAGTATGTAATTATTTGCGCCCAACGCGGCATACTGCTTATTGGCGTGAAAAGTCCGCTTAGCAGAATAATTATCAACACCCAAAAAAACATCACGAACATGGCTTGCTGCATGGTGTCGGAATAGTTGGAAATGACGATTCCCAAACCCGAAACAAACAGAATATAAACGGCGGAATAAGTATAAATTACGGTAAGGCTGCCTGCCGGTAACAAATCGTATATCAGCGCGGCGACAATTATGCCCGCCGAAAGCACAAAGAAACCGATAATCCAAAACGGTATCAGTTTGCCGAGAATAAAAATGATTTTCGACATTGGCGTTACGTTGAGTTGCTCGGTTGTACCGATTTCTTTTTCGCTGACAATATTGAGCGCGGG
>JAITKG010000078.1 GCA_031278495.1 Prevotellaceae bacterium
CCGCTACCACGCCCAACTTTGCAAGCCGCCATGGCGGATACCCACGCTTGTTGATGCAAAAAATTTAGCCTTAGCTTTTGGTTGTCCTGAATATGCCAACAGCGAAGTATGCGTTAAGAAATTCATGAACCAATGGGGCGGTGAGTTAATGGGGGTACAACTCTCAACGGAAATATATGGACACCGTGAATACGCTGGTTACGCACTGCTAAATAAAACAAATAGACATAATGAATATATAAATAGTGTCTACTATGCCAGTTTTTTGTATTCCAATGATTACGCATCGTATGCTGGAAATGGCCTATACTGGTGGTATCAGGCTGGTGGGAATGCAGACATACTACATTGAACAGGGGTCCGCTGCGTGCGCGACAACTAAGCTGCCCCGAAATGTGTATCCTGTCAAAGTTATCCAAGTGTTTTTTTACTAAACGCTAACTTTTGCCGTGCCTTGCCTGCCTAGTGTTTTGCCATAAAACCTTTTATTCCGGCTGTAGCCATCCGGCGACTTTTTCCTGTTAGGACAAGTTTAGTAAATCCAACATCTTTTAGTACCTTTGCAGGAAAACAATTTTTGACGCTGATGAAACGGATAACGCTTTATGTTGTTTTGCTGCTTTTTACCGGATGCCGCTCGCAGGAAACGGTCATCAATGAGATAGATTTAAACGTTACGGTGGAGCGGTTAGACCGGGAATTATATACCATTGTCCAAGACAGCGCCTACCAACAGTTGCAGGGGTTGCAGGAAAAATACGGGACGTTTTTCGATACGTTCAACGGGCAAGTCCTCTGCATCGGCAATAGCCGGAATCCTTTATACCCGGAACTGTTAGTACGGTTTATGCAACACGATGTGGTGCGAAGCGCCTACGAAAAAACCGCTGAAGTTTTTCCCGACCTGACCGCCTTAAACGAAGAATTGACGGGGGCTTTCAAGCATGTGAAATTTTATTTTCCATCGTTGCCAACGCCGCGCGTGATTGCCTACGTGTCGGGCTTCAACACGGCGATAATGCTCACCGACGAAGTGATAGGCGTCGGGTTAGACCGTTTTTTGGGAAATGATTACGAACTTTATTCCTCTTTGGGGTATGCGCGCTATTTGCAGTATAATATGCGTCCGGAACGTATTGCGCCGGAGTGTGTGCGGGCATGGCTACTGGGCGCGTATCCCGAGCCCGCCGGGCAGGCAGGAACGCTGTTGGCAATGCTGCTTTATGAAGGAAAATTATTGTATGCCTTAGAAAAATGTTTTCCCGGACAACCTTTGGAACGCTTGACCGGCTTCACGCCGGAACAATTGCAATGGTGCAGGAACAATGAACAAGAAATGTGGAAATACTTGGTAGAACAACAATTGCTGTATAACGCCAATTTCATGGCCATCCAGAAATTCACTGGGGACGCGCCTTTCACGCCGGACTTTACACAAGAATCGCCGGGGAAAGCCGTTAATTTTGTAGGCAGCTGCATTGTTAAAAACTATATGGAACGCACCGGCTGTTCATTGGAAGACCTGATGCAGCAACAGGACGCCCTGCAATTGTTGAAAGAAGCACGCTATAATCCATAGAAACAACAGCCTTTTAGAAGATGAGATCAACCCGTCCGGCGTCCATATCCTTAACTCTTAATCCTTAACGAAAAAATGCATTTTTTGCAGCATAAAATTTTCACCATAGTTTCGGAAACGGCTGCACGGCAAGGCGTACAGGCATACGTCATTGGCGGCTATGTGCGCGACTGTTTCCTGCAACGGCCGTCGAAAGATATTGATATTGTGGTACAGGGCAGCGGCATTGCCCTGGCGGAAGAAATCGGGAAACAATTGCAGTTGCCGGTAGCCCTGTTCAAGAACTTCGGCACAGCCATGCTGCATTATGATAATATGGACATTGAATTTGTCGGCGCACGCAAAGAATCGTACCGCGCCGATTCGCGCAAACCGATTGTGGAAAACGGCACGCTCGAAGACGATCAACGCCGCCGCGATTTTACCATAAACGCCCTGGCGTTCAGCCTGCAAAAAACCGGCTACGGCAAGTTAATAGACCCGTTCGGCGGCGTAAGCGATTTGCAAAAAGGATTGATACGCACGCCCCTTGAACCGGACGCCACCTACAGCGACGACCCGTTGCGCATGCTGCGCGCGATTCGTTTTGCCACGCAATTAGGCTTTAGCATTGTGCCCGAATCATTGGCGTCCATAGAACGCAACCGTGAACGGATAAAAATCATTTCGACGGAACGCGTAACGGAAGAACTGCAAAAAATTATGCTCGCCGCAAAACCGTCGGTGGGATTTCTGTTATTGGACAAAACCAAGCTGCTTCCATTGGTTTTCCCGCAGGTAAGCCATTTAAAAGGCGTGAAAACAGTGGAAGGACGCGGGCATAAAGATAATTTCTACCATACCCTGCAAGTCCTCGACAATGTAGCGGCAAAAAGCAATAACCTTTGGCTGCGCTGGGCGGCGCTGCTGCACGACATTGCCAAACCCGCCACCAAACACTACGACCCGGCAGCAGGATGGACTTTTCACGGACACGAATTTTTCGGCGCGAAGATGATTCCGCCTATCTTCAAGCAAATGCGGTTGCCGTTGAATGAAAAAATGAAGTATGTGCAAAAATTGGTGCAACTGCACCTGCGCCCGATAGTACTGTCGCAGGAAGAAGTAACCGACTCCGCCGTGCGCCGCCTGCTCTTTGACGCCGGCAACGACATTGACGATTTAATGCTCCTGTGCGAAGCCGATATCACCTCAAAAAACGAACAGACCGTGCAACGCCACCTGCGCAATTTCCAATCAGTGCGCGAGAAATTAGTAGAAGTAGAAGAGAAAGACGCCATCCGCAATTTCCAACCGCCTATCACCGGCGAAATCATTATGGAAACCTACCACCTGCCCCCCGGTCGCACAGTAGGCGCTATCAAAGAACACATCAAAAACGCTATCTTAGACGGCGTTATCCGCAATGACTACCACGAAGCCTTCCGCCTGATGGAACAGAAAGCAGCGGAAATGGGATTAAAGAACGGGGAAAAATAATCCGGCGGGGGGGGATTTACCAAATGGATTGATAAAAGGTATTGGGACAATTGGAAGGAATTGAGCAATTTTGCAGAAAATAAAGAATATGGAATGGAAAGAAAAAGCACTATTAATTCTTGAAGACAGTTTAACTCCTGTGCCTACGGAGTTGAATGAATTGGATTGGAAAAGCGGCTTGTCGCCCAAAACAGGGCGTTTGGCTCAGCATATTTCTGCATTTGCCAATTTAAAAGGTGGCGGGATGTTCGTTTTTGGCATAAACGACGATGGGACTTGTTGCTCTATTTCTCAATCAGAAGCGGAAGAAATTGTCAAAAAATTAGGTAATATTGCGAAAAACAATTTAGCATATTCCATAAAAATTGAACACGATATTTTGGAATATAACGGTTTTTCTTTGCTTTTTGTTTATATTCCCGAACAACAAGAAAAACCTGTATATCTGCGTGGTAACGATTTGTTTAATAGCTATTGCCGCTCGGCTGGACAAACGGTTAAAATGTCGCAAGGTCAAGTTAAAGCATTAATATCTAATTCAAAAGGGATTTATTTTGAAAAACAGATTGCATTGGAAAATATAAGCGCCGATGCAGTATTAAAATTTCTCAACTACCGAAAAATTTTTGAACTGCTTGATAAAAATGTGCCGACGGCAATTGATATTATTCTTGACAAAATGAAAGATTTGGAATTTTGTAAATATGAAGCAGGACGTTGGCATATTACCAATCTTGGGGCAATACTTTTTGCCAACGACATAAATGATTTTGAAGTTTTACGAGGTAAATCCGTCGTTGTCAGGAAATATACAGGCACAAATAATCGGGAAATGGAGTTTGAACAATTTGGCAAATATGGTTACGCTGCGGGTTTTGAAGGATTAGTTGATTTTATAATGTTACACACTAAACAAGGAGAAAAAAGGGACGTAAAAAGAGAAGATATACAGATTTATCCAAGAATCGCTATCCGCGAATTTGTGGCTAATGCCCTGATACACCAAGATTTTTCCATTACGGGAATACCGTTAACAATAGAAATCTTTTCCAATCGTTTATCTATAACCAATCCGGGCGCGCCACTCAACGATATTAACCGTTTAATTGATTTACCGCCACATTCAAGGAATGAAATGTTGGCCAATACAATGCTGCTGTTACGATTTTGCGAACGAAGAGGTAGCGGTATAGATTATGCCATTGAAGCTATTGAAAAACAAGGGCTTCCTCCTGTAAAATTTACTCGTAGCGAGCAACATACCCGTATATTTTTATTTCCGCCCAAGAAATTGTCGGAAATGACAAAAGAGGAAAAAGTTCTTGCTTGTTACCAACATGCCTGCCTGCTATACGAGGACAATAGGGCGATTAACAACCAATCAATTAGGGAAAGATTTGGAATCGATAAAAATAATTCTTTTGTTGCCTCAAGAATAATTTCCGATACATTAGAAAGTGGTTTCATCAAATTATCTGATGAAACAAATTTGTCTCGTAAATTTGTAAATTATATTCCTTATTACGGATAGTTTTTTATTTGCAGAGCCAAATCTTTTCTTTTGTAAGTGCCGGAATATCAATTAGTGTTTATTTGCAAAGAAAATCCGTTGTTGATTTTTTCCTTCGGCTTGTCTGCCGAAATCGAATGCCATCTTACTTCGCAACGCATCAAGGCACCCCTTGCTCTCAAACATGCCGAAAGCGTTATATACTGTTTCTTGAAAAAGTATATGGATTCAACTATGCTTTTTACGTGTTTATACTAACCAAAAAACAAAAAACGCAAAATAAAATTTGCAGATTAAAAAAATGTAGTTATATTTGCGGCGGTATTACGTTCTTTCTTTATTGACTCAAGTTTATCTTTGTTTTGAAACGTGAGAAATTTCAACATCGTAAAAGATTGACTCCACATGAAAAGCGTGGATTTTATAGTTATTCCTTACGATGGGTTTCTCACGACCTCAAAACAGGATAAAAAAAAATTCACGTTTTCGTTTTAAGAAAAATCCC
>JAITKG010000087.1 GCA_031278495.1 Prevotellaceae bacterium
TTGAAAAACTGTTTCCATTCTTTATTCTGTTAAATAATTTAATTCTATCCTGACACCTAATGCTGATGCCACTTTATTGATTGTATCCGTACTCGCATTGGATCTGCCATTTTCGAGCCAGGAAATATGCGGTTGCCGAATCCCGGTAAGTTCCGCCAGCTGGTATGTCGATAATCCTTTTTCTTTGCGAATTTTCGCAAGTAGCTTACCCAATCTAATTCGTTCTTGCAACAATATGTGTTCCTTTGATTTCACTCCACCTTATTTTCTATAAAGGTAATACCTTAAATAGTATTATATATTAAGAAATTATTAAATTTTTTTAACACAATAATTTACAAGTAATTACGTTTTTAAGTTTGATTAAATCACAACGAATAAAGAGATAGTTTTTTTTTGTGTGTGTTGTGACTTGAGTTGTTGTGACTTGATTGCATTTTTTTAAATTTTTGTAGCAACTTTAGAATAGGTAGCTTTCATCGTATCACATTTTCATATTATCATTATCGCATGTGTATCACATTATGCAAATTTATACAACTTTATTCAAACTTACGCAAATTGTTTTTCTTTTTTAAAGGTTGGTTTTCAATTTAAACAAAATTAGGCAACTTTATTCAAAATTGCCTAATCCTCTTTTTGTAGTCTCGCGCGGAGTTGAACCGCGGACCCCTACATTATCAGTGTAGTGCTCTAACCAACTGAGCTACGAGACTGTGTTTTGTCAGATGCCTTTCCTTAAAAAGGGATGCAAAGTTAATAACTAAATTTTATATACACAAACAAAATAATCACTTTTTTTATTTATCGGGGTGTCCGTGTGCCGCCAGCCGTAAATCCGCCATTCCTGATTTATTTTTGTATCTTTGCAGGCAATAAAAAGTTTACAACAACTTATGATGAAAAAAATACATGCAATATGGAGCGATAAATGGTTCCGCTTCGGGTTGGTAGCCACGTGCTACACCTTATGGGTCATCTGGCTGGGCAACTATTGGTGGCTGTTCGGGCTGCCGGTTATTTTCGACCTGTATATTACCGGAAAGGTGAAATGGGCGTTTTGGAAAAAGAAATATAAACCGGGCGAGAAACGCAATAAATGGCTCGACTGGCTTGACGCCATTATATTCGCCTGTGTTGCGGCGGCATTCCTGCGGATGTATTTTCTGGAAGCCTACATGATTCCCACGTCCTCTATGGAACGCTCGTTACTGGCGGGCGATTATTTATTCGTGAGCAAAGTAGCCTACGGACCGCGCGTGCCGGAAACGCCGCTGTCGCTGCCGCTGGTGCACAATACGCTGCCGGTTATCAACACAAAATCGTATATCGAAGGCGTGAAATGGAAATACCGCCGCCTGCCCGGTTTCGGCGTGGTGCAACGCAACGATGTGGTGGTATTCGGTTTCCCGCACGGCGATACGGTGCTTACGAAAGAACCGCAGGACGACTATTATAAACATGTACGCATCAGCGGCAGGGAAAATGTGCTGCGCGCCTTCGGTCCGGTGATTGTACGACCGGTGGATAAAAAGGATAATTACGTAAAACGCTGCGCCGCCATTGCCGGCGACACGCTGGAAATACGCGAAGGAAAGGCATGGGTCAACGGCAGGCAGCAACCGGCTTTTTCCGGCATACAATATACGTATACAATCCGCACGAACGGCACTTCCATTAACGAACGGATATTGGACAAGCTGGATATTTCATACCATGAAGACGGCTTCGACCCGACATTGCCCGGCTACCGGCGCATGCCGCTGACCAATGACGCTATGGAACAAATAAAGAAACTTCCCAATGTGGTGGAAGCCGTGCAAAATAACGACGTATTCCCGCATGATTTCCCCGACTCGCCGCTCATGATTTTCCCGTTCACCGAAAATAACCAATGGACGCGCGATAACTTTGGACCGGTATGGATTCCAAAGGGCGGCGTTACCGTTGCGCTTACGCTGGAAAACCTGCCTTTATACCGGCGTATCATCAGCGTATACGAGCAAAACACTTTGGCGGTACGCGACGGGAAAATCTATATCAACGAACAGCCGGCGGACAGCTATACGTTCAAAATGGATTACTATTTCATGATGGGCGACAATCGCCACAACTCGCTTGATTCGCGCTACTGGGGCTTTGTCCCCGAAAACCACGTGGTGGGGAAACCGGCGTTCATCTGGTTTTCGACCGACCGCTTTAAAAAATTCCCGATGAATATCCGTTGGGGAAGGCTTTTCAACAGTATCAGGTAGATTTACGGGTTTACAGATTTATGGAATTATGCTGACGCGCCGGCATAATCAGTCACATTAAACAATTAGTCACATTAGCACATTAGATACAACCATTGTAGCTATCTCAACGCCTGCCGGCAAAGGCGGCATAGCGGTAGTACGTGCCAGCGGCGCAGACGCCATAACGCTGGTAGAAAAAATCTTTGTGGCGCAAACGGCAAAAAAAATAACAGACATGCCGACACACCGCATGGTATTCGGCGAACTGCACGACAACGGCGAAAAAATTGATGAAGTAATCGTCAGTATTTTCCGCGCGCCGCATTCGTTTACCGGTGAAAACACGGTAGAAATATCCTGTCATGGCTCGGTGTATATCCAACGGCGGATTTTACAGCTGCTGCTCTCGAAAGGCGCGCGCATGGCTGCCGCCGGGGAGTTTACACAACGCGCATTCCTTAACGGGAAAATAGATTTGGCGCAAGCCGAAGCAGTCGCCGACCTTATTGCGTCGGAAAGCGCAGCGGCGCACCGTGTGGCGTTGCAACAACTGCGCGGCGGATTTTCGGAAGAACTGCGGCAATTGCGCCGCCAACTGCTGGACTTCGTGGCATTGATAGAACTGGAACTGGACTTTTCCGAAGAAGAAGTAGAATTTGCCGACCGCGCACAATTAACCGCCCTGCTGCAAACCTTGCAAAGCGTAACCGGGCGTTTATTGCAATCGTTTGCACTGGGGAATGCCATTAAAAACGGCGTGCCGGTAGCTATCGCGGGACAGACAAACGTTGGGAAAAGCACGTTGCTAAATACCCTGCTGGGCGAAGACCGCGCAATTGTTTCGGATATACACGGCACCACCCGCGACAGTATCGAAGAAACCATACAACTCGACGGCATAACCTTCCGGTTCATTGATACGGCAGGGCTTCGCCATACTTCCGGAACTGTCGAACAGATGGGCATTGAGCGCACATGGGAAAAAATACGGCAGGCGGCCATTGTGCTGTTGCTCGTGGACGCCACGCGCCCACAAACGTTTGCCAGCATTGACGGCGTGCGTGCGCAACTGTCCGGCGGACAACAATTGATTGTTGCGGTAAACAAAATCGACGCCGGAGCCTGCAATGCGCCCTGCGCCGCCACGCCTGTATATATTTCTGCGAAAAACAAACAGGGTATGGCGCAATTAACAGAAGCGTTAATCAACAGTATCAACCGCACACCCCTTGCGGCGGACGAAACGGTTATCACCAACCTGCGCCACTATGAAGCATTACAACGCACACAGGAAGCCCTGCAACGTGTTGAAAAAGGTTTCGCCGACAAACTCCCCGGCGACCTGATTGCGCAAAGCCTCCGGGAAGCGTTGTACCACTTGGGAAGTATCACCGGCGAGGTTACTTCCGGCGAAATACTGGAAACCATATTCAGCCGCTTCTGCATCGGGAAATAACCC
>JAITKG010000095.1 GCA_031278495.1 Prevotellaceae bacterium
GGGGAACAGGTTTCAGTAACGAAACGTTTTTTGATAATCACGATACCGCGCTGTTTCATATCGGAATACTCTACAAGTTCGGAAAAGAAATAAAATCACGGGCGCAAACAAATCTTAACAATCGTCCGGTTCAATTGAACCGGTAAACGCAGAGATTAACGGGCAGGGTAATAGAAATGGCACATAAATGATGAAAAAAATGTCCGGAATATGAATTTTTCCCGCTTTTGGGGGACATTCTTATTTCCTTTAGGTCAGGAATTTTGAAAAAAAGTTGGTATATGATGGGGCAAAATGCATTATCTGTTACCAATGTAAACATCCGATAAGAATAGTAAAGTAGCCATAGGAAGTATTTTCTGTTTCGCCTGTTTGAGCGCAACGCTTGTAAATATTGCGAAAAAGAAAAATTTTGTTCTCATAATCTTCTGCTTTTATTTGTTATTATTTTTGTAGTATCAGGATTGTTTTCAAACACAAATACCATTTACAAAACAATCCCCTGCGGCAATTTTTTATCATTGCCACTTTCACGATTTCTACGTTGGTTTGTGGAATTTTTCTTAAAACGAAAACGTGAACTTTTATTTATCCCGATAGGGGTTCTGACAACCCGAACAACATGATAAACAAATTTAAATCACGTTTAATAGCAAAACATGATATATCTGTGGTTGAAATTTGCGGATTTCTTACACCAGTATAAAAGAATATCCATTAACGCCGCAAATATAAAACTAATTTTTTAATTGCAAATTTAATTTTCTTACGCAGGTACGCCTCGTTTTTAATACGTTGACCTTACTAGTATGTGTGTTCATGTTTCTTCTACTAAATATTTCCTGTTGATTATTTCAAACGGATCACTATTGTACTTGTGTAAGCGTGTATATGGAATTTGTCCTTCATGCACTAATGCTCCTGCGATAATACTTTTTGCAATATGGTGTTTTTTAGCACATGCTTCAATATCTGTTGCTGCAATATATTTCATTTTATCCTTGAAAAATTGCATTATCGCCTCATGCTTTAACTTCTCTTGGGCTAAAGCATCGGCTTCCTGTTCTTGTTTGGAATTTTGCTTCTCATACAAATCATCCAAGTAATAATCATCCGTTTTTTTCAAATGCCGCAAGACATGTGCCATTTCATGCGCAACGGTAAACCAAAAATTATCGCTACGCTTATAACGTCCCGTGTAAACAATTACCGGATTCTTTTTATCGAAAAAGGACGCTCCGTCTAAATAGGTTTTTGGCAAATGACTAAGCACAAAAAATTTTACGCCGCAATCCATCAAATTTTTCAAGAACAAGTTAATTCCATTGGTTTTTACCGTGTAATCGTTTATTTCCGCATATAATTTTTCTAATTTAACCTTATTGTATTCCGGTGTTTTAATTTTTTCCGCACTGTTTTTAGCCATTTGAAACCAACATTGCAATGCGTAATCACTGAAATGATGATACGCTTTCGATTTACGGTAAGTTACCGGCAATTCCGTTTGCCGCATGAATGAGAAATCGCCTACCGGTTTATGCCAAAAATCTTCTACTTGCTTTTCCAAGTCAGCTACATCATTTGTTTTTTTCAGCCATCTTTTTTTTGTCATTTCACTAATCGGCATAAATTCATAAATAAGCGATTTTCGTTTTGTCGCTTTTTGTTTCTCCGTCAGGGTTTCTAAGCGCAACCGATAATTGGTTTCCAAATTCAGCCAAAATTGGGCGGACTGTCCAAAAGCGCCCGACAATAACCTGGCTGTTTCCAATGTTACAGGCTGTTTATTGGATATCAATTGGCTAACTGTTTTTACCGATAAGCCAAGTACCTCTGCCAAGTCCGATTGTAACCAGCCTCTATAGTCCATATCCTCTTGTATATGAAAGCCGGGACCTAACGGCTTAAATGGTTTTAATTCGTTTATATAACTCATCGTAGTAATGTTTTATTGATAGTGATTTGAAATATCAGTTATATCGAAAACTCCTATAGTTACACTGTCATTGAGCCATTCTATTTTCATTTCCAAACGATATTGGTCATTTAATCGCATTGAATACAATTGTTTATTTGTTAATTTTTCAAAATGCAATGATTTAGCTTGCTGTAAATCATAAATATCTGTAGCGGCTTCTATCTTTTCAATACATGAAAGAAATTTGAATACAATATGAGGTTGTAGTTTATATTTTCCACTTCGACCTGTATTGTATAGCTTTTGCAATTCTTTATTTATTATACGTACTTCCATGTACAATAAAACATGATGCAAAAATAGGAAGAAAAAGGTAAATTACAAAATTATATTTACCTTTTTCTTCCTGTTTATTTTTTTAATTTACGCTATATGTCTTTTTGTCAGTACACTATATTCTTATGCCATAGAATTTTTTTTCTACAAACTATCCCCGAAATCCTTTTTAAACTGGGCGATTAACTGCGACGGCCAGTCGGACACGGGTTCCAGACCGCCCATGAAAAAGCGCAAGACCGGCGGCTCATAGACGAACTTCAAGCCGCCTATCAAGTGCCGGTGCCGGTGTAACCAGACCATGCGGTCTTCCACATACTTGATTTGGGAAAGCGTAAATACGCGGCGCGGCACAGCGAGGCGCAATAATTCCATGTCGGCATACGTTTCGTTGCCTTCTTCGTCGCGCTGGTTCGAGATAGAGCCGCGTTCCATGCCGCGAACGCCGGAAACAAGGTAGAACGCCGCCGCCAACGCCCCTGCGGGATACTGCGTTTGCGGGATATGCCCGCACAAGGTCATCGCGTCGACATGCGCCCCCAGCACGCCCGGCGGCGTAACCATCGGAACGCCCTGCGATGAAAGCGCCTTCACCAAATATTCAATATACTGCGGGCTTTGGCAAATCATCGTTTCGTCCAGCGTTTCGTAAAGCCCTACCGCCATCGCTTCAATTTCCCGTACGGAAATACCGCCATACGTCAAAAAGCCTTCAAATAAAGGCACGAGCGCTTCCAGTTCGCGGTAGATTGTCTCGTCGTTCGTACAAATGCCGCCGCCGCGGGAAGAACTTAATTTGCGGGCGGAAAAGTACACAATATCGCACAAGCCCGTCATCAGCGCAATGACTTCCGCCATAGTAGCGTGTTCAAATCCGGGTTCGCGCTGTAATATCAGGTAAGCGTTTTCGCCCAGCAAACTGGCGTCCAACACCACGCGGATACCGTATTTATCCGCCACCCGGCGCACCTCGCGCAGGTTTTGGATAGAGAACGGTTGCCCGCCAATGAGGTTGGTCGAAGCTTCCATGCGGATAAACGGGATATTTTCCACGCCTGTTTCCCGGATGACCTGTTCGAGTTTTTCGATATCCATGTTCCCCTTGAACGGATGCGACGAGGAGAGGTTGTAGGCTTCGCCGTAAAGCAATTCCACGATACGCCCGCCATACTGGGTGATATGCGCCAGGGCGGTGGTGAAATGATAATTCATTGGTATCAATCCGCCCTTTTTCTTGATGTAGGCGCAGGAAAGGATATTTTCCGCCGCGCGCCCCTGATGCACCGGCAAAAAATATTTCTTCTTCAATACCTCTTCCACCGCTTTTTGCAGGCGGAAGAAACTCTGCGAACCGGCATACGCATCATCGGCTTGCATCATGGCGGCGATTTGCTGGTCGCTCATGGCATTGGTGCCGCTGTCGGTCAGCATGTCCAGAAAAACGTCTTTCGTGCTGAGGCGGAACGTATTAAAACCGCCCTCATACAATGCCGCCAGCCGGCGTTCCACAGGAACTAAATTTAATTTTTGTACTACGCGCACTTTGTGCAACTCCAGCGGAATGTTTTCGCCGTTGTAAAATTTAACCTTTACGGGGTTTTCTTTGCTCATGATTGTAAATGTGTTTTGAAAAATAAAGCGCAAATGTACAAAAAATTCCATTCACAATACCAAAAAGATTTAAAGATTTAAAGATTCAAAGATTTAAAAATTTAAAAATTTAAAAAAAACCGCCGGCGCTTTTCTGCACCGGCAGTTCTTTTTTGCACCCAACTTTCTGTTGAAAGTTAAGAGTTAAAAGTTGCCGGCGATAGCCTGTTTTCAACTTTCAACTCTTAATTTATCAGTTTTAAAAAACAAAGCGCCCTTAGTAGCTTTTTTTAGTTGAAAGTTGAAAGTTGAAAGTTGCTGCCGCGCCAGCCACATTTTCACATCAGCTGCCGCCAGCCCAATTAGTCACATTAATCACATTAGTCACATTAGCACATTAGCCTCCGCAGCCGCCAGCCACATTTTCACATCTTCACATATTCACATATTCATATATTCCCATTAGCCAGCGCCTGCCAACGCGTAACCCTTAGTTCGTAACGCAGGTACAGGCTGTCATCGTGCTACCCTTTGGGTTGCAAGGACACCCGTTCCCCGCAGTGATCAGGCTTTAGGATAGTTACATACCATATTCAAACGCAGCGCGTCATCACATCTAGCAATAGATACTTACCCAGCCCACTGTACACACAATGTCCACCTTTCTACTGCAGAGTTATAACCGCGGTCATAATCCACGTCGTATATCAAATAATATGGATCCCAGTAGCACGTGAAGTCGCACGATACTTTTGTAGAGCTACACCGGGCAGTGCTATCGTATCTCCTGTACCACACAGTTACGTAACCGTCATATCTTGCATGCTCCATCAGTGGTGGACAATACGTGGCGAATTTGTGTTTGCCGATTTCTGGTAGCTGCCAACCTTCGCCCAATTTGCTGCATTCGTACACTGCGGACCACCAACTAGCCACAGGGTCAAGTATAACAAAATTTGCCAATGTTTGAATAGCACCGGACGCCTGTACACTCACATCGCATAAAACATCATTAGCGGTTACGGTGTATTCATATACGCCGAGGCTGTCAGTGATTCCGCTAATTGCAAAAGTTGTACCAGACAGTTCGCCGGTTAAGCCTGCCGGCAAACCTTCAACCGTTACTTCGGTTACATTATAGGTATCGTAAATCAAATGGGTTCCGTCAATGCCGGTTGACACGTACGTTACGTCTTTTCCCGACCGCGATACCAGGGTGGGCGCGGAGCGTATTGTAATGGCGGCAGTTTGTACCATGCTGTTGCAGCCGGCAGCATTTGTAGCCATTACGCTGTAAGTAGTACTTTGGTTCATCGACGGGACGGTCAAAGTGCCATTGGCGTTCGTTAGCGGTGCGTCGCCGCCGACAATCCATGTATACGTCAGCGGTTCGCCAGAACTGGTGCAGGCAGTGAGCGTTACATCGCCCGTGCCGCAGCGATCCACATCGCTTATTACGGGTGGTTCCGGCAGTTGGTTTACCGTAACCGTCCCAGCAGCGGCGCCGGTAGCCGAGCAGCCCGCCGCCGTTTTCGCATACAACGGGTAGACGGTCGTGGCGCCCGGGTTTACCTCAAAGGTGGTTTCCTCTTGCCAGTTATTGCCAGTCAAACTGTACACGGCAGGCGTGACGACGCCGGTTTCCTCCTGCGTCACCGTGAGCGTTGCCAGCCCATCGGCGCAGATGGTCGCGGAAGACAGCGTAAAGCCGGTTGGCAGGGGGTTTACCGTTACCGTCGTGGCGTTTTCTGCGGTGGCGGTGCAGCCCGCCGAAGTTTTCGCATACAACGTGTAAGACGCCGTTTGTTCCGGGCTTACCACAAAGGTGTTTGCCGATTGCCAGTCAGTGCCATTGCCAGTCAAACTGTACGCGGCTGCGC
>JAITKG010000128.1 GCA_031278495.1 Prevotellaceae bacterium
TCTTAGTTCTTAACTCCTCTGCCGCGTCAGCCACATCTTCACATCTTCATATCTCCACATCTTCACATTAGCTGCTGCCGCGCCAGCCTAAATCGTCAATCGTCAATTCCCTGTTCCCCCTTTGGGGGTTAGGGGGCTTTTTCCCTTTTTTTGCAGCAGGGGATTGTTTTATACATACCCACAAACACAAACGACTTTATAAAACAATCCCCTGCTGCAAATTTTTATTCACTGCCAATGATTGCAGAAAGTTCTGTTGAACGCAGTCTGCAATTCGTTACTCCAACTTTTACGGTGATTTTTCCCTTCTTCCACAAAAAACCAAGAGTGGAAATGGGATGCTATACTTACTATATCTCGAGGTTCAGGAAAACCCAACGCATGAATAAGTGCAGCAACCCACATCCACTCTTGGTGTGGGCGCTTTTACTTATATTCGCATGCGTGTTGAAATTTTCCTGATTTCGAAATATACAGTAGAATAAAAGCTAAAGCGATATATTTTGAATATATCAAATTCAAAATGTCAAAGAACTATATTAACGCCGCAAATATAAAACTAATTTTTTTATTTACAAATTTTATTTGTAATTACTCAAATAATTTGCGTAAGTTTGCAGGGAAAATTATACAATCAAATGGAGAATTTCAATCCGCACATTGAGCGGGAACAGGGCGACGGCGATTTTGAGGCGCAGATACGCCCGAAAGAATTTACGGAATTTTCGGGACAGGATAAAATCATCGACAACCTGGGCGTATTCGTCAAAGCGGCATTGCTGCGTGGCGAATCGCTCGACCATGTGCTGCTGCACGGTCCGCCGGGCTTGGGCAAAACCACTTTGGCGCATATTATTGCCAACGAATTGGGCGTGGGCATGAAAATCTCGTCGGGACCGGTGCTTGACAAACCGGGCGATTTGGCGGGGTTGCTCACCAACCTCGAAAGCGGCGATGTGTTGTTTATCGACGAAATTCACCGCCTGTCGCCGGTAGTTGAAGAATACCTGTATTCGGCAATGGAAGATTACAAGATAGACATCCTGCTGGATAAAGGTCCCAGCGCGCGCTCCATTCAAATCGACTTAAACCCGTTTACGCTGGTCGGCGCCACCACCCGCAGCGGCCTGCTGACCGCTCCCTTGCGCGCCCGCTTCGGCATCCAGTGCCATTTGGAATATTATGATGCGCCGGTATTGTTCGGCATCATTTGCCGCAGCGCCGCTATCTTGCACGTAGGCATTGACGACCGGGCGGCAAATGAAATTGCGCTTCGCAGCCGTGGCACGCCGCGCATTGCCAATGCGCTGTTGCGCCGTGTGCGCGATTTTGCACAGGTAAAAGGTTCGGGAAAAATTGACTTGGAAATTACGCGCTATGCGCTGGAAGCCCTGAATATCGACAAGCACGGGCTCGACCAGATGGATAATAAAATTCTTTCAACCATCATCCACAAATTCAGCGGCGGTCCTGTGGGCATCGCGACTATTGCCACCGCTGTGAGTGAAGATCCGGGTACGATTGAAGAAGTATATGAGCCGTTTTTAATCAAGGAAGGATTTCTACAACGCACGCCACGCGGTCGCGAAGCCACAGAATTAGCCTATAAACATCTCGGTGCATTTCATATCGGGGAAGACACATTGTTTTAGGCGGGACACGGCGCATTTCGCGTAACACACGGCGCAGGGACGAATGCCGCGCCTCCTGTCCCGTTATCCCTGTCCCCGTTCTCAACGTGAAAAATCGGTTTTTTATAGAAGAAGTATACGTTTTGGCAGAATAATTGTTGTAATTTACAATGGCGTGGAATATTTTTGTAATTAAAATGTAAAACACTCGTGTAAATAATGAAGTATATATCGCTTTTGAAGAAGTGTATGTCGCTTTTTATTCTCATATTTTTACTCATTTTTGCCGCCGTGAACGCTTACATCATTTCGCGGGGCTGGCAACTGCTTGAAGCGGCTGGCTCCTTCCGCCGGGTGTATCTTGTGGCGGCAGTGTTGTGGGCAACGCTGTTCCTTGCCGGAATGATACTGAAACGCCAGTTCGACAGCGCCGCCGCCGACGCCCTGTGGCGGATAGGTTCCTGGTGGTTAGTCGTGCTGCTGTATGCTTTCCTGGCGGCGGTGGGTTTCGATTTCCTGCGGGGAATATGCTGGGCGTTGGGCAAAAAGTTGCCGGATATCATTCCACATTACCCGCAACTGAAATTGGTTTTATTTGCGGTATTTTCCTTAGCGTTGGCGGCGTTGATGGGCGTCGGTTATTATAACGGAACGCGGGCGAAAGTGAAAACGCTGGAACTTTCGGTGCGGAAAGACGTGCCGGATATGCAGGAATTGAATATTGTCGCCGTGAGCGACATGCACTTGGGCGCAGTCTATACGGGGCGCGATGTACGGCGGTGGATAACGCAAATCAACGCGCTGCAACCCGATGTGGTATTCCTGCTCGGCGATACGTTCGACGATAATCCCGCGCCGGTTATCCGGAAAAACACAGGTGCGCTGTTTGGGCAAATCCATGCGCCGCTGGGCGTATATGCCATTACCGGCAACCATGAACTGATGGGGCGGCCGGCAGAGGCGATGAATTACCTTTCGCAGCATGGCGTGCAATCGCTCATGGATACGGCGATACTGGTCGCTCGCCGGTTTTATGTGGTCGGACGATTAGACCGTTCGGCGTGGGAACGGAAGTCCATTGACGCACTGACAACGCCGCTCAACAAAGAATTGCCGGTGATTGTGCTTGACCACCAGCCGTACGAATGGGACGCTATCGCCCGCGCCGGCGCGGACATCAGCCTGTCGGGACACACGCACCACGGGCAGCTTTGGCCAATGAACCAACTAACCAAAAGTATGTACGAGCAGGATTGGGGCTACCTGCAAAAGGGCGCGACGCATTTTTACACTACTTGCGGACTTGGCGCATGGGGACCGCCGATACGCATTGCCAGCCGTGCAGAAATAGTACAGTTGCGCGTGCGGTTTGGAAAATAAATTTCCGCAAAGGTACATTGCCATGATTAAAAATTAAGAATTAACAGCTTTAAGTACGACAATGTTTAAGATAAAAAAAATTAGAGTTTGCAAAAAATGTTCGGGATTTGACGTAAATGAACTTAAGGGGATGTTTGCATCAAAAGATTACCGCACCGGCTGCATCCATAAATGTGCCTGTAAAAACACAGAACTTACAGGGAAAGTATTCGGATGGATAAATGGAAATTTTGTTGTCTGTGATACAAAAGAAGCGTTTTTTGAAAGCATGGGGGAATACCTGGAACGTTCCGTTAGCCGTTGATTTGACGTGCGGAGGTAGTGCCGTTGCGCGTGCAGTTCGGGAGATAATTCCCCTGAAGGCATGAAAAAATTTTCATTAAACACGCCTTCCCTTTTTTAACAAGAAGTTAATCCCGGTAAATTATTTCAGTTTGGCTTTCTTGATGAGGAACAGGGCTAATTCCCTGCCGGCTTTGGCATAGCATTCCTGAATGCGGTATCCGGTATCGAAATCAGTGCCGAAAAAATCATTTGCCGATGATTTTTGTACAGTGATAACGGCCACCGCTTCCCCTGTAGCAATATTAGACACTTTGCATGTGAGGTTAATCGAGGCGTTTTTTCTGACTACTCCTACATTAAAGCCGGGTTCGGTAAAATCCGTATTGATTTCAATCCGGTATTCCGCTCCTTCTGCATTACTGTCGCCAGCAATGATACCGTATTTTTCCATATATTTATCGAACAACTCCTTAAATTTTGGGACGAAACGTTCTTCCCTGTCCTTTATCCATGCTTCTTGCCATTGCTCCCCGCGCCCAGCTTCTTTTTGATTGTAATCGGCAACTTTTTTTTCTATATATTGGGGTTCCGTCATTTTACCTACTTTCATATTTTCGTAGGTGAAAACAAATTGCAGGACTTTCTGGTTCTTCACGAAATCAACTGAGCCGGAAGTAACCGTAATTTTTTGCGCAAACAGCGAAATGGCAAAACAACAAACCACAGAAGTAATAAATAATTTTTTCATGATAATAAAATTTAGAAGGTTAATAATATAAGTAATATTTTATGCAAATTTATACAAAAATTATAAATTATATGCAAACATGCCGTTTTTTTATGAACATAGATGCAAACGCCTCTTGCAACCGGATACTTTAAGTACAGGAATATATATTTTGAAACGATTTTTGCCGTTTGAAAAAAGCTGGATTGTCCATCATTCTGTCATCTTTTGCTGCTAAATAAATTTACAATTTACTAAATGAATTTACAAAAAATAGCCGGTCTTTCCGCACTGAAATTATGTAATGAGCCTGTAATAAATAGTTCATCCGTGAATCGTAAATATTTGTTATCTTTGCGCACAAAAAAATATATACATTTTATGAATTTACCCTTATTTTTAGTGGTTTTACTAACAGCCATAGCGTTGGTAGTCGCTGCCATGCTCATTGCGCGGCTCATTTCCCCGCGTTCCTACAACAGGCAAAAAGCGGAAGCCTACGAATGTGGTATTCCTACGCGCGGCCGTTCATGGATGCAGTTTCATGCGGGGTATTACCTGTTTGCCATTTTATTTCTGCTATTCGATGTAGAAACCGTGCTGCTCTTCCCCTGGGCGGCTTCTGTGAGGGCAAT